>JBAVEE010000683.1:0-1839 GCA_049587575.1 Bradyrhizobium sp. | reverse complement strand
GCCGCGTCTCCCGATATCAGCGTGTCGGCGACGCGCCCGGAGGACAGCAGGCCGACGTTCCCGGGCGTGCGCTCGCCGCTGAAGGAAGCGGGCTTCATGGGAACCATCTTCGGCTGGATGATGCGCCGGTTCTCGAACCTCGCGATCGGTGCGGGCGTGCCGAGTTCGGTGCAGGTGATCGAGGTGGAGGTCGATACCTGGCTTGGCCATGTGCGGGTTCTCAACGTTCACACCGGCATCGCGGTCGGCAAGCTAGCCGCACCGGCGCTCGCGCGCAGCCAGGCGGCGGGTTCGGTCATCCAGGGCATCGGCTATGCGCTTTACGAAGGGCGTGAGGTCGATCCGGCAAGCGGCGATATTCTCACCGCCGGGCTTGAGGATTACCGGATCCCCGGCATCGCGGACACGCCCAACATCGACGTGCATTTTGATGAAGCGGGCTTTGATCACGTGCTCGGCGGCGGCGTCGGCATCGGCGAGGTTGCGACCGTGCCGACGTCGCCGGCGATCGCGAACGCCATCCGCAACGCGATCGGCGTGCGCGCCTACGAGATTCCGATCAGGCCCGCCCGGCTCCTCGCAATCCTGAATCAGAGGAGCGTGGCATGAACCGCACGTCAGCACCGGCGACCGCGCAGCCGGCCGAATTCCGTGCCGCCGGCACCGATCTTTCGGAACGTCGCCGCAGCGGCGTATCGAACGGGCCGCTGGTCGATCTGGTGCGACCTTCCGGCACGCCAGACATCGCATGGGATGCGGGCGGCGCAGCCCGGATCGGCGCGTTCGCCAGCATCGCCGCGATTGCCGCCGATCCGAAACTGGGCGCGGCCTATCCGGGTCTGACCGCGGCGGCCGCAGGGCTCGCGACGCCGCAGATAAGGCATGTTGCGACGCTTGGCGGCAATCTCGCGCAGCGCTCGCGCTGCTGGTACTACCGTGACCCGCATATTGCCTGCCTCAAGAAGGGCGGCTCTCTTTGTCCGGCCCGCGAGGGCAACCACCTCTACGGCGTCGCCTTCGACCTCGGCCCCTGCGTCGCACCGCATCCCTCGACGCTGGCCGCAGCGCTTATGGCTTATGACGCAACGGTCACGACGAATCTTCGCCAGCGTCTCACCATGGATGAGGTGCTGGGCGATGGATCCAACGGCAGCGTCGACCACGCGCTGGCGTCCGGCGAAATCATCGAAAGCATCGAACTCGGCATTCCCGTCGCCAACGAGCGGGCCCTCTATCGGCGGGCGATCAGCCGGAGCCATGCGGAGTGGCCGCTGGTGGAAGTCGTGGTCCGCGCCGTCATCGCGGAGGGGGCGTTCAAGCTCATTCGCATCGTCTCCGGAGGAATTGCGCCGGTGCCGCTTCGGCTTCGCGCCGCCGAATCCGCCGCACAGGAAGCGGCGGTGAACGCCGCGACCGTCGCCAGGGCGGTCGCGCAATCTACCCTTGGCGCAAAGCCGCTGGCCATGACCGGTTACAAGCTCGATCTGCTGAAGGGGCTCGTGCAGGACCTGCTCGAGAAAATTTCCGCGTAGCACGCTCTCCGGAAACGACAGACAGGCGTCACAACGTCACCGTCTCGTGGCGGCGGCGTTCGGAGGCTTTCGCCACGGCTTCGGTCCGGGTGCGCGCGCCCAGCTTCCGGAACAGCGATTCCACGTGGAATTTCACGGTATGCAGCGAGATGTCCAATCGGCGCGCAATCGCCTTGTTGGTCATGCCTTCGGCCAATGCGGCAAGCACGTCGAGCTCGCGCGGCGTCAGAAGGGCGTGCGCTTCGGTCTCGCGCATCGCGCCAAAGCCCGCTTCCCTCGCACCCGGCAGGCGGACGATCAGGCCGGC
>JBAVEE010000682.1:0-12658 GCA_049587575.1 Bradyrhizobium sp. | reverse complement strand
GTTCTTGCCCTGATAACGTCCCAGCAACCGCACAGCAGACAACCGCATTTGAGTTAATGCATTAAATAGCATGCATGAAGCATCTCTTATCATGTAGTGTCGACGATGCCAATCGTGGGGCCGCCGGCACCAGGGGTGACGACGGTATAAGGTTTGCTGGACGGCACCGAAGCGGGCGGGCTTCGCCACAGGGGAGATAGCCGCGTCGTTACGCTTGGCGTCACAGCGGCCAAAGCGTCTTCATTGATATACCATGCATGTAGATTGATGCTTGAAACCGGAATTCATGCGGTGTAACTAATTCTGCCCCGACGAGGAGAGCCGACTTTCATGATTACCGCCAATCAACTCAGGGCCGCTCGTGCGCTGCTGAACATCGATCAGCGGCAAACGGCCGAACTGGCGGACCTCTCGGTTCCGACGATTCAACGCATGGAAGCCAGCGACGGCGTTATTCGCGCCAACGTCGATTCCCTCATGAAACTGGTCTCCGCTCTTGAGAACGCGGGAATCGAGTTGATCAACCCGGGGGTTCCGAGTTCGTCGGGAGGCCGAGGCGTGCGCCTCCGGGAGCATGTCGTGAAGCCAAAAATCAAGGCGAAGACCCTCCGGCAGCCGAAGATGTCTTCCCCGCGGGCGCTGGAGCGGGTTCGATGAACGTTTGGTTGGGGTCGGCAAGGGCCGCCGTGGCCGAAACGCCTGCGACTTGCGCTCCTGCCGCCTGAGCGCGGCTGCTCGAGCATTCGCGCCCAGGTTCGCCGCTGACAGGAAGCGTTGCCAGCGATATTGCGATGTCCTGCCTCGACGCTGTGATCATCCCTGCCTGGAACGACCGCAACATCGAAGCCATCTTTAGGACGTCATGGTACCTGTGTCCGCCCGCTCGAGCAACGCAAGAAGACCTTTCAACATGGCCATTGGAGTCGGAGGACAGCCGGGAATGTGAAGGTCGACAGGGAGGACTTCGGAGACACCTCCAACGACCGCGTAGCTGCCGGCAAAGCAGCCGCCATTCCGGGCGCAGTCTCCGATCGCGACGACCCATTTCGGATTTGGGGTGGCGTCGTAGGTGCGCTTCAGCGCTTCGCTCATGTTTTTGGTCACCGGACCGGTCACCATCAAGACATCGGCATGGCGCGGCGAGGCAACGAACCGGATTCCGAAGCGCTCGACGTCATAGTAGGCATTGTTCAATGCGTGGATTTCGAGCTCGCAGCCATTGCAGGAGCCGGCATCGACTTCGCGTATCGAGAGACTTCGGCCGAGACGCCGCCGTGCCGCGCGACTGACGGCTGTTGCGAGTTCGGCTACCGCGGCGTCGTCCGGAGACGGCGCCTGCTCGGTGAATGGCCGGCGGAACAGACTTTGGAAAAGCAGTTTGCGCATCTGGTGCTGACCTTAGAGATCGTGCCCCGAATAGGAACAGTTGAACGACTTGTTGCAGAGCGGGAAATCCGCGACGATGTTGCCTTCGATCGCCGCCTCAAGCAGCGGCCACTGAAACCATGAGGGGTCGCGCAGGTGGCATCGTTCGACCCGGCCATCCCGCAGGCTGAGCCAAACCAGAACGTCGCCGCGAAAACCCTCGACGATCGCCATGCCTTCCCGCGGCTCCCGAACCAGATCCGCCCGTGTGCCCAACGCGCCTTCGGGAAGCCGGCTCAAGATCTGGTCGATCAGGGAGAGACTTTGCTCAACCTCGCGCACGCGGATCCAGACGCGCGCATTGACGTCGCCCTCATTCAGAACCGGTACCTCAAAGCGCAGCTTGTCGTACGGCGGATAGGCGAGGGTGCGGCGCGCGTCGAACGATCGACCGGACGCACGGCCGATGCAGCCTCCTGCGGCATACTGCTTGGCCAATGCCGGCTTCAGCACGCCGGTATCGACAGTGCGGTCCTGCAACGACGCCGTATTGTCGTAGAGCTCGACCAAGGCGGGAAAGCGCAGACGGATGTTATCCAGGGCCGTCTGAATGATTTCCGACCCTTGATGGTCGAGGTCGCGGGTCACGCCACCGGGCACGATGATATCCCGCATCAATCGGTGGCCGAATGCCGCATCGCATGCGCGCAGCACGCTCTCTCGCAGCACGCTGCAATGCGCGTGCATCAGGGCGAAGGAAGCGTCGTTGCAGATGGCTCCGATATCGCCGAGATGGTTGGCGAGCCGCTCGAGCTCTGCAAGCAAGGCACGCAGCCAGGTTGCGCGATCCGGCACGACAAGTTCCAGCGCCGCCTCGGCCGCCCGCGAAAACGCATAAGCGTAGGCGACGGTGCTGTCGCCGGAGACGCGTCCGGCGAGCTGGACGGCCCGCTCGAGACTGGCGCCGGTCATGAGCCCCTCGACACCCTTGTGGGCATATCCCAGCCGCGGTTCAAGCCGGACAACGGTCTCCCCGCTTGCCGTAAACCGAAAATGCCCGGGTTCGATGATTCCGGCGTGCACGGGACCGACGGCGATCTGATGCAGGCCGTCGCCTTCCGCGGCGAGAAAGCGATAGGGCGATGCCTGCGACAAGGCGTCGATGCGATCTCCCAACGGGAAGCGCACACCCCAACGGTTGTGATCGAGCCATGGGCGGGCGTCCGGCAGGCCTTGCGCCGATAATCCGAACAGATCGTTGACGGTGCGCTCCAGTCGAAGTGCCGGCGGGTGGTGCCGGCCGACTGAAGGATAGCTGCGATCGGGGCAATCCAGGCTCACGACCGCGATTTCCGCCGCGTCTCCATCCATGATTGCCATGTGTACCGCCGAGGGTTCTCCCCAGAGGCCAAGCAAGCTCCACCGTCCGAGTGCGAGCTCGCTCGCCGCAAAATTCCAAACGGAAGCGTCGACCACGGCGCGCGGCCACGGGCTGTGTTGCTGGATATTGCGGCCCTCCAGCATCAGATCGATCAGCGATGGCATATCCCGTTCATCCCCAAACTATCCAAGAAGCAGAGCGACATGCTGGAACCAGGCGACCAGCGGTGCGGGAAGATAGATGCCCGCACCCAGAACCAGGGAGAGATGGGCAAACATCGGCACATAGGACGCTTCCGCCGGCGCCGTGCTGCCGCGAGGTTCGCCGAATGCGACGCTTGTCAGGCGCAACGTCAATGCGCCAAAGGCAAGCAGAAGCCCGAATACGAGCACGATCGCGAGCAGCGGCTGTCGCGCGAAGGTCGAGCTCACGACGAGAAATTCGCTCATGAAGATTCCGAGCGGCGGCAGCCCGGCGATCGCAACGACGCCCACCACCAGGCCCCACCCAAGCGCCGGATGGGTCACCGTCAAGCCGCGGATCCTGTTGATCCTCTGCGTGCCCTTGATCTGCGAAATATGGCCGACGGCATAGAAGATCGCTGACTTGGTCAAACTGTGCATCACCATGTGCAGAAGCCCTGCGAAATTGGCGAGCGGGCCGCCCATCCCGAACGCAAAAACGATGATGCCCATATGTTCGATCGAGGAGTAGGCGAACAGACGCTTGATGTCGCGGCGGCGGTAAAGCATGAACGCCGCGAAGACGAGCGAAACCAGGCCCATCGTCACCATGAGCGAGCCGGGAGCAATCGCCGCCGGATTGGCGGCAAGCAATATCTTGAAGCGCAACAGGGCATAGAGCGCGACATTCAGCAGCAGGCCCGACAATACCGCCGATATCGGCGTTGGACCCTCGGCGTGCGCGTCGGGCAGCCAGGCATGCAGCGGTGCGAGGCCGACCTTGGTCCCGTAACCGAGAAACAGGAATATGAAAGCAACATTGAGAAGGGCGGGATCGAACGCTGATGCATGCTCGATCAGCAGTGTCCAGACCATGGCGTCCTGGCCTTCGCCCACGACCGGCCGTGCCGCCATATAGACCAGGATCGTGCCGAACAGCGCGAATGCAATTCCGACACTGCCGAGGATGAAATATTTCCACGCCGCCTCCAGAGCGGCGTGGGTGCGATAGATGCCGACCATCAGGACGGTAGTCAGGGTCGCGATTTCCACCGCGACCCACATCAACCCGATATTGTTCGACACGAACGCGAGGTTCATGCCGAACATCATGGTCTGAAACATGGCGTGGTAGAAACGCAGGTACGCCGGGGTCAACCGGCCGGTCTCGAGTTCGTGCGCGATGTAGGTTGCGCTGAAGATGCTGGTCGTGAAACCCACGAAGGTATTGAGCACGATGAAGACGATGTTCAGGTCGTCGACCAGCACGTATGGCGCAGGCTGCGGGCGATCGATCACGAACAACGATAGCGCCGAGAGAAATGTCGCCAGGCTCGCCAAGACGTTCAACCGCGCCGTCAGCCGGTAGCCCGGCAATATCGCCAGCACCGCCGCCGCCGTGATGGGAATGAGCAGGACCGCCGCTACCGGATTGAAGAAATCGATGCTCATCGCCGCTCGCCCCGGTAGTCGTCGAGTGCGGAGACATCAACGGAATCGAAGCGTTCACGAATTCGAAACAGGAAGATGCCGATCACGATGAAGGCAATCAAAATCGAGAAGGCCACGCTGATCTCGACGACGAGCGGCATGCCTTTGGCGCCGGTAGCCGCCAGCACCAGTCCGTTCTCGAGCGACATGAAACCGACCACCTGACTGACCGCGTTGCGGCGCGTCACCATCACCAGAAGCCCGAGCAGTACGACCGACAAGGCGAAGGCGAGATCCTCGCGCGCCAGCGGGTCGGCCTCGGCGGTGACCCGCAACATCAGCACCATCGAGAGGGCGACCAGCCCCATCCCGGCCAGCATGGTGGGACCGATCCCCACGGCCGACTCGATGTCGCGGTGAATCCCGAGCTGCTTGACGATGCGGTGCAACGCCACCGGGATGACGATCGCCTTGAAGACGAGCGCGATGGCCGCGGTCACGTAGAGATGAGGCGCGTCCTGGATGTAGGCTTGCCAGGCGACGGAAAGCGCGAGCACGAAGGCGTGCAGCGCGAAGACGTTGAGCAGCGAATAAAGCCGGTCCTGGTACAGCATCATGAAGCTGATCAGGACCAGCCCGCCGGCGAGCGTATGCGAGACGTCGAAGGAGAGGCTGTGCATCTGCATCAGAAGCTCCTTGACACGAACAGCAGGAGCGTGCCGAGCAGGCCCAGCATCAGCGCCGCGCCGAGAAATTGTGGAACGCGGAAAACCCGCATTTTTGCCGTGGCGGTCTCGAACAGCGCGAGCAAAAAGCCGGCAACCGCGAGTTTGACGAAATAGGCGCCGGCGCCGACGGCGTAGGCCAGCGGTCCGGCACCGAACAGCGCCATCTTCCAGGGGACGAACACGCAGGCGATCAACGAGACATAGAGCAGCAGCTTGAGAAACGCGCCGAATTCGATCATTGCGAGATGGCGTCCCGAATATTCCAGAACCATCGCCTCATGCACCATCGTAAGCTCGAGGTGCGTGGCCGGGTTGTCGACCGGAATTCGAGCGTTTTCGGCGAGCGCCACCATGATGAGCGCGACTGCGGCCATTCCCAGCGAGACGCGCAGCCCGACATAGGACGAGCCCATGAAATCTGCGACGGTGGAAAGCTGGGTCGAGCCGGCGACCAGCGCCATGCAGAATACGATCAGCAGCATGGCCGGCTCCGCAAGCGCCGCAATCATGACTTCGCGGCTGGAGCCGATGCCGCCGAAACTGGTGCCGACGTCCATCCCCGCCAGCGCCAGAAAGAAGCGGGCGCTGCCCAGCAATGCGACGATGGCGATCAGGTCCGCCGTCCAGTTGAACAGCAGGCCGGTCGCGAACGTGGGCACCAAAGCAGCGGCAACCCAGATCGCGGCGAAGGTTATGTACGGCGTCACGCGGAACAGCCAGGAGGCGTTTTCCGCCAGCACGACTTCCTTGCGGAGCAAGCGCAGGAGGTCGCGATATGGTTGAAGAACCGAAGCTCCCCGACGGCGCACCAGCCGAGCCTTGACCTTGCGCACGAACCCGGTCAGCAGCGGGGCAAGCAGCAGCACCAAAAGCATCTGCAGACCCTGTACAAATGTGTCGGAGATCACGACCATATCGCGAGCACCAGCAGCAGGGTGACGAGGGTGGCGAAGACGAGGCTGAGATAGCGTCGGATGGTCAGGAACTGCAGACGATTGAGCCATTCCGAGGAGACGCCAACCGCAGCCGCGATGGGCAGATAGATTCCCTCCCAAACCGGATCATGCAATTCGATCCGGAGCCGCGCCGGCCTGATATCTCCGGGAGCCGGCATCTCGACATGATCGCGGGCGTGGAACACCAGCGTGCCGAAAACGCGACGGATGGGCTGGGCGAAGCTTGCGCCCGAATACTGGGCCGCGGGCGTCGGATCAGAAAAGCCGCAGCCCCAGGCGGGTCCCCGCCGCAGGGCAGGAGAGGCGAAGCGGTGAATAAAAAAGACGGCGAGGGAGGCGGATATCGCGATGAACGCCATCACCAGCAATCCGTTGTATGAACTGCGGCTCTCCGCAATCGGGGCGATCGAAAACCAGAGTTCATGCGCCTGGATCGGCATGCGGCCGCCGAGAATCTCGACTGCGATCGGGGAAAGCGCGTCGATCACCGGCCCAGGCAGGATTCCGGTCAGCAGGCAGAGTGCAGCGAGGACCACCATTGCCGAAAGCGAGTATCGGTCGACTTCGCGTGCGGCTTCCGCCGCGACGCTGCGCGGCCGACCGAGAAAAGTGACGCCGAATGCCTTGACGAAACACGCGGCCGCCAGCGCCGCGGCGAGCGCCAGCATCGCCCCAACCGCGGGCACCGTGATCTTCAGGGCCCATTGCGGCAGGTCCGGACTTTGCAGCACGGCCTGAAACATCAGCCATTCCGAAACGAACCCGTTGAAGGGAGGCAGCGCCGAGATCGCGACGCAACCAACCAGAAAAACGAAGCTGGTGTACGGCATGCGGTGAATGAGGCCGCCCAGTTTGTCCATGTCCCGCTCGCCCGTCGACGTCAGGACGGCGCCGGCCCCGAAGAACAGCAGGCTCTTGAAGAACGAGTGGTTGAGCACATGAAACAATGCGGCCGTGAAAGCGAGCGCCGCCGCCAGCTTCAGGCCATTGGCCTGAAAGCCCAGTGCAAGGCCAAGGCTGACAAAGATGACGCCGATATTCTCTATGGTGCTGTAGGCCAGCAGGCGCTTGAGGTCCTTTTCCATCATGGCGTACAGGATCCCCATGACGGCGGTGATGCCGCCAAGGAAAATGACCACGACACTCGCGGGCCAGGTCGGCGGTCCCAGCAGGTCGAATATGACGCGAATGAAGCCATAGACCGCGACCTTGGTCATCACGCCGCTCATCAGCGCCGAAACGTGGCTCGGCGCCGCCGGATGCGCGAGCGGCAGCCAGACGTGCAGCGGCACAAGGCCTGCCTTCGAACCGGCGCCGAGCAACATCAGGATCAACACCAGCGCCTCGACATACGGCGTGTGGCGGGCGGCGCGAATGGCTGCAAATCCGTAGTCACCCGCCGGTCCGGCCAGCAGGCCGAAGGCCAGCAGCAACGCAAGCGTGCCGAAGCTTGCCATTACGAGATAGATGTAGCCCGCTCTGGTATTGCCCACCTCGCGGTGATGGGCCATGACGAGCGCCCACGAAGCGAGCGACATGAATTCCCAGCAAAGCAGATAGGAAAACGCGTCGTCCGCCAGCACCACAAGATTCATCCCGGCCAGAAAGGCGGGGAAGAAGGGAAGCACGCGCTGCGGCGCCGGCTCGTGGTGGCCGTAGCCGAGACCATAAAGGCTCGCTGCGGCGCCTCCGAGATTGACGACAATGAGGAAGAACGAGGCCAGTGCATCCAAACGGAAGTGCGCGCCAAGCCAGGGCAATCCGATCGGCAGGGTCAGGTCCGAGGCATTGCCGGTGTCGCCGGCCAGCCAGCGGATGGACCCGAGTAACGCGACCATGGAAACGGCCAATGTGGCGCCGTAGACCACCGCCGTGGAATTCTGCGAGCGGCCCAGAATTATTGCGAGAATGGCGATCCCCAGCAGCCCGGCGACACACGACATTTGCAAAATGACAGCAGAGATCATGTGCGCGTCCTGGTTGCGCCCGATATCCTGTTTTCCGGTCGAGCGCGCCGCAGCGTCCTGGCCGAACCAGACATGATCTTCAGCCGTACTCCACGTCCCTGCGAATTGCTGACGGCTCCTTCGTCGATCATTTCGATACCGGCCACGTTGAATGCGTCAATCAGCTTGACCAGCGAATCGACATTGCCCCGAACCATCGTTTCGCTTGCCTCCATGCGCTGAATGGTAGGCACGGAAAGCCCCGACAGTTTTGCGAGCCGGCGTTGATCAATGCCAAGAAGCACCCTGGCGGCCCGCAGTTGTGCCGCCGTGATCATGGGTCCGCCCCGGATCCAATATCAAAGGTCATTTCTGCATGGTAATTAATGATGTCAAAATGTCAATAAATGATATATTAGATATCTATTCTAAGGGATGCATGCCGGCGTTGCCGGTGCTGGCGACGGCCAATGCGTTCTTTACGGGCGTACACTTGGGTGCTGGTCAGGGCTCAGTGTCGGCGCAGTTCGCGCCATGAGGAACGATCGCCGTCCGATGAGCCGCAAATCGCGCTGGGCGGTGCTTTGGGTTGAACTCCAGCCGATCAGGCTGTCGGTATCAAGATTTCAGCCCGAAGGCCGTGACCGTCTGTCCTGTTGCTTACCCGCAGGGAGGCCCCCATCTGCTTCAGCGCCAGCTCGACGATTGCGAGACCGAGCCCGGCTCCGCCAGCGCTCTTGTTGCGCCCACGAAAAAACCGGCGCGTGACCAGCGTCAATTCCTCGTCCGGTATGCCCGGCCCATCGTCCTCGACAAAGATGCTCCTTCCGTTGTCCGCTACGCCCCAATGCACCGTACCGCCGATCGAGGTGTAGAGGAGGGCGTTCTCATGCAAATTGCGCAAGGCCAGGCTGAGAAGTTCCCGGTTCGACTGGACGCTGACCTCCTTGAGAGCGGGATCTACCTCTATGGTGCGTCCCTCTGACCCTGGCTTCAGCTCTTTAACGATCTCCTCGAGAATCTGCCAAACGGCCAGTTTCTGGCGGCCATCGAAATCGGATCCCGCATCGATCTTGGCGAGATCGAGGAGCTGGCGCACCAGCCGTGCGGTGCGGTCTACCGAGACGAGTATCTGCCGCAGAGCTCCTTCCTTTAAGGCGGGATCGGTCGCAGCAATGGCGACTTGCGCCTGCGTTTTCAAGCCTGCGAGCGGCGTACGGAGTTCGTGCGCCGCGAAGGCCGTCACTTCGCGCTCGTGCCGGCGCGCCATCTCCAGCTTGGCGAACAAGCGGTTCAACGCATCGGCGAGCGGCCGGACTTCACGCGGCGCTTCGACCATGTCGATCGGGCTCATGTCATCGGCACCTCGAGCCTCGAGTTCGCTCGCCATCGTCGCCAGCGGGCGCAGACCGCGTCCGATGCCGGCCCAGATGAAGAAGCCCAGCAGCGGCGCAATCAGCAGGGCCGGGGTCATCAGCCCCTGGATCAGGTTGGCGACGAGGCGCTCGCGCAGCGCCAGCCGGTCGCCGACCAGAACGCGTACGCCCAACATCGAATCCTCGATCGCATAAACGCGCCACGCCTCGCCGCCGACGATCGGCTCCGAGAATCCGGCGGAACGGGTCAGGTCGGCGTCCGGCGCACCGCTCGACCGCGCGACAAGACGCCCGTCCAGCGACCATATCTGGCACGCGAGTTGGTGCTGATAGCTTACGAGGTCCTGGCGGATGACCGCCGCGGCCCCGGTGCCCTTTGACCGGGTGATCTCGCCGCTGGCGACCAGAGAATCGACCATTCGGGCCGCTTCCTGCAGGCGCGCGTCGAGAACATGTTCAATCTCGACCTTTGTCCGCAGATAGATCCATGTCGCCGCGCCCAGCCAGACAAAGCCGGTCGCGGCGATCAGCATGAAGAACAGGCGTCGGCGCAGCGAGGTCACGGCTCCGTCCTTATTCGATAGCCGAGGCCACGCACCGTCTCGATCGCCTCGCGTCCCATCTTGGCCCTCAGATTGTGAATGTGGACCTCGACCGCGTTGCTCTCGATTTCCTCCTGCCAACCATAGAGACGGTCCTCGATTTCGGTCTTCGACCAAATCGTCCCCGGCCGCTCCATCAAGGCGTACAGCACCGCGAATTCCCGTCGGGACAGATTGACAGCCTCGCCGTCGACCGCCGCGCTCAAACGAGCGGGATCGAGGATGAAACGACCGTATGTCAGGGAGGGTGCAGCCCGGCCTTCGCCGCGCCTGGCCGCGGCGCGAACGCGGGCGGCCAGTTCGTCGAGATCGAACGGTTTGCCCAGATAGTCGTCGGCGCCGGTGTCGAGGCCCTTGACGCGCTCGGGCGCCGCGTCAAGTGCCGTCAAGACGACGACCGGAGTGCGATCGCCCTTCGAGCGGATTTCTCTGAGAAGGTCGAGGCCCGATCCGTCCGGTAACATCAAATCGAGCACGACCACATCGAATTTCGTGGTCTCCAGTGCAGCGCGCGCGTCTGCACGGCTGGCGACGGCGTCGACGGTCGAGCCGGAGAGCCCCAGTCCAACCCTGATGCCGTCCGAGAGCACCGGATCGTCTTCGACGATGAGGATACGCATACCGCCTCCGCTTTCCTGATACCTGCCGGCGGCCCTTAAGGCTGCCTTAAGGCGCCTTTTCGATGTCCGATGGCCCGCGGCGGAGAGCCGCGGCGGCACAAAAAGGGAAAATGGATGTTCGATACAATGACGCGTAGACGCTTGTTGGCCTCGGTCGGGCTGACGGCGATCGGCCTCGGCGCCAAGGTTATCGGTCCCGCCAGAGGGAGCGACCCGGCGGGAGTAAAAATGGAAGGCACGCACGTAACCCTGCTTCATTTCACCGACACGCACGCCCAACTGGAGTCTCACCCCGAATATTTGCCAGGAGCAAGCCCGGAGTTGCAGATGATGGGTGGCTATGCTCGGCTCAAGACCGTCATCGAGCAAGAGCGATCGAACTGCCTCGGCCCCTGCCTGCTGCTGGACGGTGGCGACGACTTCCACGGCTCGGGCCCGGCGGCCTGGTCGCAGGGCGAGGCCATCCTCGATCCCCTCAACGCTCTTGGCATCGACGTCTTCGTTCCAGGCAACTGGGAGCCTGCCTATGGTCCCGAACGCTTCAAGGAGACCATGGCGCGGCTTCACTGCCCGGTCGTCTGCTACAATTTCCATGACGTAGGCAGCGGCGAGCGCCTGTTCGCCCCATCGGTCACGGTCGACCGGCAGGGCGTGAAGATCGCGATCGTCGGCGTCACCGATGTCGGAGCCAGCAAGCGCCAGCCGCCCTCGGAATTTCAGGGAATGGACACCAGCCGAATGGAGGGGTTGCGCGATTTCGTCAAAGAGCTTCGTGCCCGCGAACAGCCGGATCTCGTCGTGGCGCTCACGCATACGGGCCTGACGATAGCCCGTCAGATGGCACGCGAGATGCCCGAGTTCGACGTGGTTCTCTCCGGCCATACGCATGAGCGAACGGCCGAACCTATCCTCGAGGGCAACGTCATCGTCGTCGAGCCCGGTTGTTTCGGATCGTTCCTTGGCAGGCTTGACCTTGTTATCAAGCCGGGCGGCGGCATCGCCCATCACGAGTTCCGGCTCATCCCGATCCTGGAAAGCCGTTACGCGGAGGATGAGCACGTGAAAGCGTTGGTCGAAAAGTCGCTGGCCCCGCACCGGGAGCGCATGGCCAAGCAGGTCGGCAAGACCGACACGGTGTTGATGCGCTACGATCTGTTTGAGACCACGGCCGATGATTTCATCGCCGATGCGGTGCGCCAGATCGCCAAGACCGATATCGGCTTCACCAACGGTTTCCGGTTCGGCGTGCCCGTACCGCCGAGCAATGTAACCGAGGCCGACCTCTGGAACCTGCTGCCGATGGACGCGCGGATGAAGTCAGGCTGGGTCACCGGAAAGGAACTCAAAGCCTATTTGGAAAGCGAATTGGAGATGGTGTTTTCGAAGGACCCATGGAAGCTCAATGGCGGGTGGGGACCACGCGCCTCCGGAATGGCGGTCGCATTCAACGCGTTGGCCGGCCCAGGCCGGCGCGTGGTCTCGCTAAAGGTCAACGGCGAAGAAGCCGAAGAGAATCGCCGTTATACGATCGCCGGGTGTGAACGGGAGGGCGAGCCGATGGATGTGATCTGCCGGCATCCAGGCACCCATGATGCGCAGCTTCTTCCGATGTCGATCCACGAAACGCTCCAAGCCTATTTGAGGACACATTCAAGTATTGCGCCTCGACGTGATGGTCGAGAGAGAGCCATGGACTTGCCGTCCGTGGTCTTCAGCCAGGACGCGGTGCTCGCAGGGGGCGATTTGAGCAAAGCCTCCACAACGCCTTCCGGGCTTCCGCCGGGTTAGCAGGTTCAGCTTGATGCTATTATTGCCGATCAAGGAGCGCGGCGTCCCGTATGCGGGGCGACAGCATGTTAGCCCACCGGTTCTCCGGCGGCTTGAACCACCCTGCGTTGAGCTTCATTTCTGGCCGAAATCGAATACCGCGCGAGGTCAGTATTGGTCTTCGCGTATCCGTGGCCTCTATGGCAGGAAATCGCTCACGTTGGCGAGTTTCTTTGGCAGATAGTCGTCGATAACGTAATTCAGGCCCCATTTGGCCAGCGCCTGCTGCTCGGCGCGAACGCCC
>JBAVEE010000681.1:0-1974 GCA_049587575.1 Bradyrhizobium sp. | reverse complement strand
AGCCAGCCATGTTCGATGATGGCGAGCCCGAGGTCGGTATCCTCGCAGATAGTGTCGCCGGCCCATCCACCGGCCATGTCCATCGCCGCGCGGCGAATCAGGCACATCGTGCCGTGAACGATGATGGCGTTGACCTCATTGCGCTGAACCATGCCGATATCGAAAAACCCGGCATATTCACCGTTCATAATGTAGTGCATCAGCGAAGTGTCGCCGTCGCGATGGTCCTGCGGCGCCTGGACGAGGCCCACGCGGGGATCGGCGAAAACCGGCACCAGGTCCTTGAGCCAATCGGGCTCCACCACATAATCGGCATCGATGATGCCGATGATTTCGGCATCGGCCGCGGTCCGCTCCATGGCGATGCGCAGCGCGCCGGCCTTGAAGCCCTGGACCTTCTCGGCGTTGATGAACTTGAAACGCTCGCCGAGCGCGCGGCAATGATCCTGGATCGGTTGCCAGAACGCCGGATCCGGCGTGTTGTTGATGATCACGACGCATTCGAAATTCGGATAATCGAGGCGGGCGACCGCATCGAGCGTCTGCTTCAGCATCTCCGGCGGCTCGAAATAAGCCGGGACGTGGATCGAGACTTTTGGGAAGGTAATGGCGTCGCCGATGGTGGCGGGCACCACGGGCGCGCCCTTGACGAGCAGGCGGCGCGGTTTCCGGCCAAAGGCGATGGCGGCGATTTCCTCGATCCTGGCCACCGCGATCAGCACCAGCGGGACCAGCAGGATCAGGCCGAGCGTCAGGGCAAAGGCCGAGCCGAAAACGAAGTAGTGCCCGGCCCAGTAGGCAAACACGGTGGCGGTCCAGGCCCCGACGCCGTTGGCCGCCGCTGACAGCGTCAGCGACTGCATGACGGTCGGCTGCGCAAGCCTCAGGATCGGCAGCGACATCAGGATGCCGACCAGAACGGCGATGCCCGCGAGCTTCCAGTAATCGGGGTTCACGATCGGGCCGGTCCAGGAGAATTTCGGCTCGCGCGCGGCGTTTAAAATGCCCCAATAGGGGCCGACCCCGCCCTCGAAGTACTTCCAGGGCTGATCGATCGCTTCGACGATGTTGTAATCCATGCCGATGGCTTCGGCGCGGTTGACGAAGTTGTGCAACACCGATGCCTGTTCAAAGGGACCGGGAACCGCGTTTCTCAAATTGTAGCCGGCGCTGGGCCAGCCGAATTCCGCGATCACGATCCGCTTGCCCGGAAACTGGTCGCGCAGCAGCTGGAACATGGCCACCGCCTGGTCCACGGCCTGCTTGTCGGTGAAGTTTTCCCAGTAGGGCAGCACGTGCGCGGCGATGAAATCGACGGAGTAGGCGAGTTGCGGGAAATCACGCCAAATGTTCCAGATTTCTCCTGTTGTCACGGGAACATTGACCGATTTTTTCACCCTTTTGATGAGCTCGATCAGGTCATCGACCTTCTGCTCGCCGCGATAGATGGTCTCGTTGCCGACGACGACGCCGATGACATTGCTGTTGTGCCGGGCAAGATTGATGGCGGAATCGATCTCGCGTTCGTTGCGATCGGCGTTCTTGTCGATCCAGGCGCCGACGGTGACCTTGAGGCCGAATTCGGCGGCGATCGGCGGAACGAGCTCGACGCCGCCGGTGGAAGAGTAGAGTCGAATTGCGCGCGTGATCCCCGACAGCTTTTTCAGGTCGGCGCGAATCTTCTCGACGCTCGGGATGTTGTCGACATCGGGATGGCCGGTTCCCTCGAACGGAGCGTAGGAAACGCTCGGCAGGATACCGCGGAAATCGGGAGCCTGCTGTTTTTGCTGGAGTAAGCCCCAAAGCGCGGCGTGAGCAGCGGTAACCAACACCAAAACGGCGACGACGGCGCGCATCGCGACTAGACCATACGGGGCCTGCATTGAAAGAAAGCGAACCCGTCCCCTAGGTTCGACCGACACGGCGAGAGTTTTGAGGATATTCCTGCCACGCGAATTAACAACTGGTATGACG
>JBAVEE010000680.1:0-2431 GCA_049587575.1 Bradyrhizobium sp. | reverse complement strand
GCATCATCAATCCCGGGGAATTCGCGCCCGGCAATTCCATCGAGGCCGTGATCTGGGTTGCCGTCGGCGGCCGCGGCACGCTGATCGGGGCCGCGCTCGGCGCGGTCGTCGTCAATTACGCCAAGACCTTCTTCACCTCGGGTCAGTTGGCGCCCTACTGGCTGTTCATGCTCGGCGCCCTGTTCATCCTGGTGACGCTGCTGCTGCCAAAAGGCATCATCGGCACCTTCAACGCATGGTGGGAGCCGTGGAAGGCGCAGCGGATGTCGGCAACGGCCGAGAGCGCCGCGCGCGAAGACGGTGTCAGCGAACCGGATATGGCGGAGTAGACGCATGAGCCTGACGGACACCCGCCAAACCTCCGCGCTGCTCTATCTCGACGGCGTGCACGTCTCGTTCGACGGCTTTCACGCCATCAACAATCTGTCGCTGACGCTGGCGCCCGGGGAAATGCGGGCCATCATCGGCCCGAACGGCGCCGGCAAGACCACGATGATGGATATCATCACCGGCAAGACCAGGCCGGATCAGGGCACGGTGCTGTTCGACGGCGTCACCGACCTGACCAGGCTTGACGAGACGCGGATTGCCGAACTCGGCATCGGCCGGAAATTCCAGAAACCGACGGTGTTCGAGAGCCAGACCATCGAGGACAATCTGCTGCTGGCGCTCAATGTCGATCACAGCGTGAAAGGCACCTTGTTCTGGCGCGAGACCAGGCCGGAAACCGAGCGCATCGAGCGCGTGCTCGAAACCATCCGCCTGAAAGACGCCCGCAACCGATTGGCGGGAAGCCTGTCGCACGGCCAGAAGCAGTGGCTGGAGATCGGCATGCTGCTCGCGCAGGATCCGAAACTGCTGCTGGTCGACGAGCCGGTCGCGGGAATGACCGATGTCGAAACCCACCAGACCGCCGAGCTGCTGAAGGAAATCAACAGGGACAAGACCATCATGGTCGTCGAGCACGACATGACTTTTGTCCGCGAACTCGGCGTCAAGGTGACGTGTCTGCATGAAGGCAGCGTGCTGGCCGAGGGAACCATCGACCAGGTGTCGTCGAATGACCGCGTCGTCGAAGTGTATCTGGGGCGGTGAGCCAATGCTGAAGGTCGACAATATCAGCCTCTATTACGGCGCCGCCCAGGCGCTGCGCGGCGTATCGCTCGCGGCCGAGCCGGGCAAGGTGACGTGCGTGCTCGGCCGCAACGGTGTCGGCAAGACCAGCCTGCTGCGCGCGATGGTCGGCCAGTATCCGATTGCCGGCGGCTCGATCACCTTTGACGGCATCGACATCACCGGTCTGAAGCCCTATGAGCGGGCGCGGCGCGGCATCGGCTTCGTGCCGCAGGGACGCGAGATCTTTCCGCTGCTGACGGTGGAGGAAAATCTCAAGACCGGCTTTGGACCGTTGAAGCGCCAGGACCGCAACATTCCCGATGACGTGTTCTCGCTGTTCCCGGTGCTGCAATCGATGCTGGGCCGCCGCGGCGGCGATCTTTCCGGCGGCCAGCAGCAGCAGCTCGCGATCGGGCGGGCGCTGGTGATGCGGCCGAAGCTGCTGCTGCTCGACGAGCCGACCGAGGGCATCCAGCCGTCGATCATCAAGGATATCGGACGCGCGATCACTTATCTGCGCAGCCTCGGCACCATCGCGATCGTTCTGGTCGAACAATATCTCGACTTTGCCTGCGAGCTCGGCGACAATTTCGCGGTCATGGACCGGGGCGCGGTGAAATTCGCTTGCGATCGAAGCAGCCTCGATGCGAGCGAGATCAGCCGCCAGATGGCGCTGTAGTTGGTGTGTGACGCGACCGATACGTCGCGCGCCCTGGTGGGGTGAGTTGGGGGCGAATGCAGAGCGATACCACGAGCGCGACTTCGGCGATTTTCGCGGCCAACCGTGCCCGGGGCGCGGTGAGCTTCGACGTCCACCAGGCCGGCGGCGTCACCCGCCGCCGCCATCTGCATGAATCCGGCTCGCTGCGCGTGCGTTTCCCCTCGCCCGAGGCGGATGGCCTGTCGGCGGTATTCGTCAATACCGCGGGCGGCGTCGCCGGCGGCGATCGTTTCGATATCGATATTGCGACCGGCGAGGGGGCGCGGCTCGCGGTGACGACGGCGGCGGCGGAAAAAATCTACCGGGCCCAGGGTCCCGCGGCGCGGCTCAATATCACCCTGCAGGCGGGGGCCGGCTCGCATCTCGCATGGCTGCCGCAGGAGACCATTCTGTTCGACCGGGCGCGGGTGTTGCGCCGGTTCGACATTGATCTCGCGGAAAGCGCCTCGCTCCTGCTTTGCGAAATCGTGGTGTTCGGCCGCGCGGCGATGGGGGAACGAATGCTGCGGGGCGAATTCGCCGAGCGCTGGCGGCTGCGCCGTGCGGGCAAGCTGGTGTTCGCGGAAAACATTCGCCTCGATGGCGATGTCGGCG
>JBAVEE010000679.1:0-2218 GCA_049587575.1 Bradyrhizobium sp. | reverse complement strand
ATCAGGAAGCTTTCATACGGGGCCGCGTTCTCATATTGGTCGATTATCTCCGCCGGATTCAGCAAAAATAGACCGGGTGAGATGACCCAAACGCGGGTTCGGCAAGAGCTGCGGGTAATCCGAGCGGCATAATTCCCCTTTTGAGCGACGGGCTTGGTCAACGTTGCTGCGCATCAGCCGGGCCCAAACTCGTAGACTGTTCACGCCTGAGCGTGCCGTCTTCGATGTAGACGATCCGGTCGGCAAATCCGAACAGTCGCGGATCGTGAGTCACCACCAGAACAGCCCGGCCGCGCTCTTTGGCGATCGCGGCGAGAATCGCCATGGTTGCCTGCCCATTGGCCGCGTCCAGCGCGGCCGTTGGCTCGTCGGCAAGAATGACTGAAGGCTCCGCGACGATGGCTCGCGCGATCGCGACCCGCTGCTGCTCGCCGCCGCTGAGCTGGCGAGGGAAAGACGCTAGTTTGGATGTCAAGCCAACGCTCGCCAGTATCTCCTCGGTTTTTGCCATCGCCTTGAGGCCACGCTCGCCGCGCACGTCGAGAGCCAATAGAACATTTTCGGCGACCGTCAGGGTGGAGAACAAGTGATAGGATTGGAAGACGAAGCCGATATGCTGCCGCCGGATCTTCGCGAGCTCTTCGGGCCGCGCCCCGCTGATGGTGGCGCCACAAACTCGGACAGTGCCGACGGTAGGCGCAAGCATGCAGCCAAGAATCGACAGCAGGGTCGTCTTGCCGCTGCCGGACGGCCCCATCAACACCGTCAGTTCACCGCCAGTGAGGCTCAGATCGATGTCCTTCAGCGCCTGCACCCGTGCCGGCCCGCTGCCGAAACTCTTGCTGACATTCGCAGCCTCTATGACGGGCTCGGTCATCGGGTCAGCACGATCGCAGGATCGACGCGAACAACGCGAAAAATCGCGGTAAACGCTGAAACGATACACATGACGATAGTGAGAACGAACAGCTCGACCATCAAATCGGGCGCAATCACGACCTGGAGCGCGCTTTTCGCCGTGAAATGGACGACGGCGTTTCCGATCAGCGCGGCAATGGCAAATCCGACGATGGCGTTGACCAGCGCCTGACAGATAATTACCCGGTAAATATAGCTGTTGGAGGCGCCCATCGCGCGCAACGTGGCGAATTCATAAAGATGGTCTTTGGTGCTGGAATAGAGTGTTTGTGCGACAATGACGGTGCCGACGATAACCCCGAGCAATGCGCCTGCAACGAGTGCCGCGCCGGCTCCCGTCCGGAAAAGCCAGAACGACCGGCTTTCTTCCCTGAACTGATCCGGAGTGAGCGCCTGAATGCCGGAAATGCTCGCAAGAATATTCCGACGGGTCCGTTCGATATCGGCTTCCGGCTTGAGCCGGACGAGAAAATGAGTGGTAAAGCTCGCCGGCAATCCGGTGTAGGCCCGGGCATCGCGAAGATCGGAGAACACATAGGGCGTCGTCGTGAAAGAGCGAATGCCGTCGGTGACCGCACCAACCGTTACCGGCATGCCGCGAATTTGAGCGGTTGCGCCGACGTCGGACACGCCGAGCCGATCGGAATACGACCGGTCGATCACCACTGTTCGCGGCGTATTCAGACTCTGGGCCGTCCCTTGCACGACATTCCAGGGAGACAATCCGCCGGAGGTCGGGTCAGTTCCGATGATGAATACCGAGGTCATGGCTCCATCCGGCAGACGCCAGGCGGAGAATCCAGTCACCCCGGGAACGACTTTGGACACCCCTTCGATCTTCAGCAGGCGGTCTCTCATCCCGGTGCTGAGAAGCGAAAGATCTTCGAAGTATTTGGTTCCGCTCGAAACAATCCAGAGATCGGTCGAGGTATGATCGATCACAGTCGTGATCATGCCGCTGAAGCCGAAGTAGAGGCCCATCTGCACCATTACCAGCACCACCGAAAAAACGATGCCCATGAGCGAGGCGACAAAGCGAAGCCGGTCCTGAAACAGATTCCGCATGGCCAGCGTAAGAACGAGTGACATATTTCGGAGCCCCGGCTGGCGCTGAAAAGTGCGGTCAAGTCGCTGCAAACGCACCGCCAGCCCCGGTACGGACGGCGTCACGAATGCGGTAATTACTCAACATGGATCAGTATTCCGTTTGGGGCGCCGTTCATTGATGTGAGTCAACGATCGTCGTCGCTTCGGAGGTCCGCTGTGGGACGATCTCGTCGGTTCCGACGATGCCAGGCAA
>JBAVEE010000678.1:0-2589 GCA_049587575.1 Bradyrhizobium sp. | reverse complement strand
GTGATCGGCAGTCTGGACTTCACATCGCGGACGCCGAAGGATTGCAGATAGACCGGTTGCCCATTCTGCTGAATCAGGACGATCGCTCCAGGAATTTTTCCGGTCGCGATTTCGTTCTGGAAATACTTCCCGATGCGCTCAAGTTTCTGCGGGTTGAAATGCGCGCCCGCAGGGATGTCGAAGGTGCCTTCGGCCAACGCGCCGGCTGAGGGCGCCGCGATCAAGGGCAGCAACGCCATTCCGGTCGAGCGTAGCAATTGCCGCAAAATCATCGCCTTGCCTTCGGAGCCAATCCATCGGCCGATGGACGCAATAATGATGCGTTCACGGCCGCCTGGCAAAAAATCTCGCCGCCGCCGCGACGCAGCTTTCGAACACGTCGAGCGCATCGAGGCCGCGCGGTTTGTCGTCGGTTGGAACAAACACCGGGTATCCGCCGCTGTGGACCGCTCCGACAATCATCAGATTGTCCGGCAGGTGGAAACCCTCGATGCCGAGGTCCGCATGGCTTGCGCCAAGCTGTCTGCGCATGCGGGTTTCGAAGTTTTCGGGCGTGTTCGAATAGCCAAAGATCGGCTTGCCCTTTCCGAGAAACCAGCCGACCTCGATCAACGTGCCCGCATCGGCGGATGCGCCCGCGAACGGCGTGAGGTTGGCAATGATGAGATCGCTTTTCTCCATCATCGCGACGTCCTTTTCATAAATCGCCTGCCAGGGCTGCAGTTCCGCCGCGGCCGTCCCGGCGTCTTCGTTGAGCGGCGGCAAGCCGCGCAAGCCCAATCGCCGGCATATCTCCACCTTCGTTGCGGCGTGCGCGACCGCGTTGGGAAGAAACACGTCGGGTCCCGCCAGATAGGCTGTTGCAGTCATCACCAGTCTCGCCACATCGGATCTGAAGGGACGAACATAGGTGAAAATCCGCCGGTTCGGCGAGGGTTCTGCGGTCGGTGCAGTCCGCCGGGAGTTGCCGGGTGCCGGTGGGTTGATAGTGCCGGTGGGTTGATATTGATCCCTGGCTGGACATCGTCTAATATTTTCCGATCCAAGGGGATGGGGTTCCCCAAAACCGCCTGATCGGGGCTGATGACTCCTGCCGCGTCGAGAACGCGGGGGGTAAGCCATGGCGATGTGCCCGCTCAGGCCACCTTCTCCTTCTCAACGCGAAGTAAAGTTCGAGTTATTGCGTGGTGCGAAAACCAGAGATGGGGCGCGCCGCCGCGGGCATGCTTGGGGAATGCAATCCGAAGGCGGTCGGCCCCGGAACATGACGGCCGGAGGACGCTTCAGCATCAGGTTTCGCCAGCGTGTGAATGTGAAAACAAGTCGAGGCATACGGTGGATACAATCGACGGAGTGATCTGGGTTTCCTTGGGCAGCGTGTTCGGTGGGATGACCAGATTCTGGCTGTCCGGGTTTGTTGCGCGGCGCGTCGGCGAGACATTTCCCTGGGGAACGATGGTCATCAATGTCAGCGGAGCGTTTCTTATTGGCGTACTTGCGGCATCGGCTGCGGGCCATGGGACTTTCGCGGCCGTCAGGCCGTGGCAATTTGCCGTCACCGGATTCCTGGGATGCTACACGACCGTGTCTTCCTTCAGCCTCCAGACTTTGTCGCTCGCTCGCGACAGCGAGGTGGCGCTCGCGGCCTGGAATCTGGCGCTCTCGGTGTCTCTTTGCCTTCTTGCGGTCGCCGTCGGCTTCGCCGCGGGCCAGCACGTTTTCGGGTAAAGGGAAGCCCGGCAATGCAGGACAATGTTTCACCGAAACCATCGGCGGCCAAACCGGTCGAGAACCGTCCGCTTCCCCGCGCGCGCCGCCCCGCTTGGTGGCAAAAATTCTGGGATAGGACCGGTTCCTATGTTGCCGTCGCGCTCGGGAGCGTTGTCGGGGGAGTGGCGCGTTATCTGGTTTCCGTTCTGTTCGTCGGCCAGCTTGGCGGTGGCTTCCCCTGGGGTACCTTGTTCGTCAATGTGACGGGCTCGTTCATGATCGGGTTCTATGCCGCTCTGACCGGCCCCGACGGCAGGCTGTTCGTCAGTCCGCGGCAGAGGCAGTTCGTCATGGTCGGGATTTGCGGAGGCTACACTACCTTTTCCGCGTTCAGTCTCGAGACCCTGCGACTTGTGCAGTCCGGCAACATCCAGGCCGCATCCCTCAATTTATTCGTCTCGGTCGTGGGCTGGTTGACAGCGGTATGGTTCGGTCATGCCGTGGCCACTCGCCTCAATCGTTTGTAAGGAACTGAAAAATGCAAATACCGAAACAAGCGCTGCTGCTGCGGATTTTCACCGGTGAAAACGACAAATTCGATGATCGTCCGCTCTATGAAGCGATCGTGAAGAAAGCGCGGGAAATGCAACTGGCCGGCGCGACGGTGTTGCGTGGTCCGATGGGCTTCGGCAAATCGAGCCGCATCCACACCGACAAAATTCTTCGTCTTTCCCTGGATTTGCCGCTGGTCATTGAAATCGTGGATTCCGAGGAGAAGATCAACGAGTTTCTGCCGGTTCTTGACGGAATGATGGATAGCGGCCTCGTCACGCTGGAGAAGTTGCAAGTGCTGCAGTACGGCAGCGACAAGACGACCGA
>JBAVEE010000677.1:0-9150 GCA_049587575.1 Bradyrhizobium sp. | reverse complement strand
GACCCATCCTCCAGGACACCGATGCCGCCGGCTGAGACCGGCCTCTCCTGACAATCCGGAACGAGCGGCCGTCGCGAGCGCTCCTCGCGAGGGCGCCTCAAATTCTCGTCCGCGGTAGGGTTAAGCGTATCTGAACGCCTTCGCTGTCAGGCAGTTACGCCTCTCCGCCAGAGTCGCGATTAACCATCGTTTAAGACGGCTTTAAACCCGCCCCGCTACCTTGGCCCGCATCTGACGGTGTGGGCGTTCGCGAATGGCGTGGGGACGAAAGAAGGGCGGCGGACGCAAGGAGCCGCAATTTGGCCTTGCCGCATCGCTGGCGGAGTTGCGTCTCGGTCCGCAGGATCGCGTGGGCCCCGCCGAAGAAGCGAAGCCGAAGAAACAATCCGCCAGACGCAAGACCGTCGACAGCGGCGACGATGATGCCGCCCCGCGCGCGCGAAAGCCGCGCGCCAGCCGGGCCAGCCGCAAACGCAAATCCAGCGGCAAGGCGCGCGGCGGTCTCGTTCGCCTGCTCTATTGGGGCGCGGTACTCGGGCTGTGGGGCGCGATCGCGGTGGTCGGCGTCATCGTCTGGGTCGGCGCGCATCTGCCCGCGATCCAGTCGCTTGAAATCCCGAAACGGCCGCCGACGATCGAGATCACCGGCCTTGACGGCAGCGTGCTGGCCACCCGCGGCGAAATGGCCGGTGCCAATGTCGCGCTGAAGGATCTGCCGCCCTATTTGCCGAAGGCTTTCATCGCCATCGAGGACCGCCGGTTCTATTCGCATTACGGCGTCGATCCTCTCGGCATCGCACGCGCGGCGGTGGCCAACATCCTGCATCGCGGCGTTTCGCAGGGCGGCTCGACGCTCACCCAGCAACTGGCCAAGAATTTGTTTTTGACCCAGGAGCGCACGTTTCAGAGGAAATTGCAGGAAGTCGAACTCGCGCTGTGGCTGGAGCGCAAGCACTCCAAGGCCGAGATTCTCGAACTCTACCTCAACCGGGTCTATTTCGGTTCCGGCGCCTATGGCGTCGAGGCGGCGGCCCAACGCTATTTCGGCAAATCCGCCAGGAACGTGACACTGTCCGAGGCCGCGATGCTCGCAGGGCTGGTCAAGTCGCCGTCGCGGCTGGCGCCCAACCGCAACCCTGAAGGCGCCGAGCAGCGCGCGAAGACGGTGCTTACCGCCATGGCGGACGCCAAATTCATCACCGAGGCACAGGCGCAGGCCTCGATCGGACATCCGTCCTACAATGTGAAGCCGGTGGGAGCGGGCACCATCAATTATGTGGCGGACTGGATCGGCGAAGTGCTCGACGATCTCGTCGGCCCGATCGAGCAGAGCGTCGTGGTCGAAACCTCCATCGATCCGAAGCTGCAGGCGGTCGCCGAAGCCGCCGTGATCGACGAACTGGCGGCGAAAAGCGTGAAATTCAACGTCAGCCAGGGCGCGCTGGTGGCGATGACGCCGGACGGCGCGGTGCGCGCCATGGTCGGCGGCCGCAATTACTCCGAAAGCCAGTACAACCGTGCGGTGACCGCCAGGCGCCAGCCGGGCTCGGCCTTCAAGCCCTTCGTCTATCTCACCGCGATCGAATCCGGTCTGACGCCGGAGACGATCCGGCAGGATGCGCCGCTCGACGTCAAGGGCTGGAAACCCGAGAATTACAGCCACGAATATTTCGGCGCGGTGACGCTGACGCAGGCGCTGGCGATGTCGCTCAATACGGTAGCGGTGCGGCTCGGGCTGGAAGTTGGACCGAAGAATGTGGTGCGTACTGCGCACCGGCTCGGCATTTCATCGAAGCTGGATGCCAATGCCTCGATCGCGCTCGGCACCTCCGAAGTCTCGCTTCTCGAACTGGTCGGCGCCTACGTGCCGTTTGCGAATGGTGGCCTCGGCATCTCCCCGCATGTCGTCAATAAAATCCGCACCGTCGACGGCAAGGTGCTGTATGCGCGGCCCGCCGATCAGCTTGGCCAGGTGATCGAGCCGCGCAATGTAGCGATGATGAACGTCATGATGCAGGAGACCCTGCTGAGCGGCACCGCGCACAAGGCGGAGCTTCCCGGCTGGATGGCCGCCGGCAAGACCGGCACCAGCCAGGATTTCCGGGACGCCTGGTTCATCGGCTACACCGCCAATCTCGTGACCGGCGTCTGGCTCGGCAATGACGACAATTCGCCGACCAGGAAGGCAACCGGCGGCGGCTTGCCGGTGGAGATATGGACCAGATTCATGAAAGCGGCCCATCACGGCGTGCCGGTCGCGGCATTGCCGGCCTCGCAAGCCGGCGGCTTCCTCTCGAATTTCGCCCAAGCCATGCCACAAGCCAATGCGCCGGGGGCGAGCCCGCCGCCCGCAACGGTAACAGGCAGGCCGTCGCCGACGCGGGCGTCCGTGCGTCCGGAAGCGGCAGGCGGATTGGACGGCTGGCTGATGGACCGGCTGTTCGGGCGGTAAATCCTCGGCTGCCATCCCGGAGAATGGCGGCTTTTCGAATATCGCTCGGGTGTACGAGCTCAGCGGCCGTCGGGCGTGCGAACGCCGAACCATTTGTCGCGCACCTGATGATAATGAACGCCGGGGTCGTAGACCGGGGTGGCGAGACGGAGCACCTGGGGCGACAGTCGTCCGACCGCGCTCAGGACGGCGTATGACGCAACCACGCGATCATGCTGCGCGGTCACGAGCGCGATGCGGGCGTTGACCAGCGCCTGCTGTGCGTTCAACACGTCGAGCACGGTACGCTGGCCGACGGTCGATTCCTTGCGCGTGCCGAGCAGCGCGATCTCCGAAGCCGAGACCTGGGATTGCGAGGATACGATCTGCGCCTTGCCCGCCAACAGCTGGCCCCATGCCGTAACCAGGTCGGCGCGGGCCTGATCGCGAACCTGCTCGAGATTGAGGCGTTGCTGCTCCAGCGTTTCCTTTGACTGCCGGATCAGCGAATATTCCACGCCACCCTGATAGACCGGCATGCTCACCTGGGCGACCGCCGAAGCACTGAACTGCCGTACCGACGTGATCGTCTGTTGCCAACCTTTCTGAACGCTGGCCTGCAACGTGACGGTCGGAAACAACGCTCCCTCGTTGACCTTCACGTTGAGGAAATTGACATCGATGCCGTACATCGCGGCCGTCACGTTCGGATTTTCCGCCAGGCTGATATCGGCGGCGTCGCGCAGCGTTTCCGGCAGATAGCGATCCACCGGGGAGGCCGGCGCGACTTGCTCCGGTTCGTTGCCAATGATGCGGCGAAAGTTCGCGCGCGTCGTCGTCAGGGTGGCTTCGGCAGCGAGTTCCTGGCTGCGGCCCGCCGCAAGCTGCGCCTCCGATTGCGCGACGTCGGTAGGAGTGACAAGCCCGGCACTGAAGCGCTGACGGGTCTGCTTCAGGGTTACCTCGAGAACCCGCATATTGCTGCGCTGAACCTCCAGGACGGCGGCGTCGCGCAAATAGTCCATGTAGATGGTGGCCGCCGCCAGCAGAATGGACTGTTCCAGGAGCCGCAGGCCTTCGCGCGCGCCCAGCACCTGACTCCCCGCGGCCCGGGTCCTGTTGGCGGTCTGATTGCCGTTGAAAAGCGTCTGGGTTACGGCGGCGCCGACCGCGTGAGGGCTATTCTGCCCATCCCCCAATATGGTTCTGCTGCCCAAATTGAGGAGTTGATTGGTATATTGCGTTCCGCCACTCGCGGTGATCGTGGCCTTGGGGCGATAGCCGGACAATGCCTGAGGCACGTTCTCGTCGATGGCGCGCACCGTGGCACGTTGCGCATTGAGTTGCGGATTGTTCTGATAGGCCCGCACCAGCGCAGCCTCCATGGTGTCGGCACTGGCAGGGATTGCGGCCATCTGAAGAAGGACAAGAACCGCCGTTGCGGCGCCGCCCAGGACTGTCGCGCGTTGCATGTTCGACTTATCCAACTCCACATGCCGCCTGACAACATCCATCTGCAATTCTCGAGTTGGCCAAAAGCGCATACCTGCGCGGCCGTCCGAGGGTCAAAGGCCAGCGCCGCCGCCTTGAAGCGCGAGGTCGGCGTTGTGCCAGATGGCGGGCATCGATCGGCGGCGGCTTGCTGGATGAGCGGCTTCGCGCGCGTTGATCGGTTAGTGCGGCTCAGTCCTGGATGCCATAGCGATGCAGGTCATTGCCGTGGGTATCGAGCCAGGTCTTGGCGCGCTCGACGTGACCGCAGACCTTTGCGACGACCCTCCAGAATCGCATCGAATGGTTCATTTCGACGAGATGGGCCACCTCGTGGGCGGCAAGGTAGTCCAGCACGTAAGGCGGCGCGAGGATCAGCCGCCAGGAGAACGACAGCGATCCCGCGGATGTGCAGGAACCCCAACGGCTCGACTGGTCGCGTATCGACAGCCGCTTGACCTTCACGCCCATGGCCTGGGCGTAGGACAGCGACGCCTTATGCAAATCCTTGCGGGCTTCGCGCTTCAGGTAATCATGCACCCGCCGCTCGATATGTTCGACGCCGCCGGCGACGCAGAGGATCCGCTCGCCGCTTTCGCGCATTTCAGTCCAGACCGTGCCGCGCTGACCGGCGCGGTGCACGATCTTGTGCGCGGCGCCGCGCAGCGGAACCACGGTGCCCGGAAGAAACGGCGCTGCCTTTGGCAACCGGCCGAGGCGCGCGGCAATCCATCCGCCGTGACGCTGCGCGAAATCCTTGGCGTCGGCGATCGTGCCGCGAGGCGGCATGGTCAGGATCGCTTCGCGGTCGCTTGGATGTATGCGCAAGGTGTAACGGCGCGCGCGCCGATGGCGGCGCAGCCGAACCGAATAGATTTGCGAGCCGTGCTGGACCAGAAGGCGAGAAGGTTCGTAAGGCCGCCGATAAAGGAGGGCGCGAGTGGCCATGGCTGCGATTCCGGGGATCAGGAGTTCGCCCGGATTCTGCCATATCCGCCGCCAGTGAAATCGCTCGGCGCAAAAACAAATCATTTGCCCAATATACAGGGGCTGGCCCGCCGACCGACCCCATAGGATGGGCCCGGAACAAAAAAAATCCGGCTCAAAGTCCCCCGGCCAAGCTCCCGAAAGATTGAAACGAAATTCATTCTTTCTCGGACCCGGGAATCGCGGTTTCTGCGGGGCAATTCAGGGGGTTACCCATCCCCTCGAATCATGCCCGATTCGCCCTTGCCCCGGCCGTTCCGCATCGAAGCCGCCAAAGTGCGTGCTTACTCCGCGGCATAAGCCAATGACGGCTTCACGTTTGCCGCTGACGTCATGAAATCGGAGATGCGTGGCACGATTTCCGATTTGAAGCGCGAGCCGTTGAAGACGCCGTAATGACCGACGCCCTTTTGCACGTAATGCACCCGGCGGTGATCCGGGATCGAACTGCAGAGCGCATGCGTCGCTTCGGTCTGCCCGAGCCCGGAAATGTCGTCGTGCTCGCCTTCCACCGTCATCAACGCGACGCGCTTGACCTTCGACGGGTCGACCAGCTTGCCGCGATGGGTCATCTCGCCCTTCGGCAAAGCGTGCTTGACGAATACGGTATCGACGGTCTGCAAATAATACTCCGCCGACAGGTCCATCACCGCGAGATATTCGTCATAGAAATCGCGGTGCTTGTCGACCAGGTCGCCGTCGCCCTTCACCAGGTTCCTGAACAGATCCTTGTGGGCGTCCATGTGGCGATCGAGATTCATGCTGATAAAGCCGTTGAGCTGCAGGAAGCCCGGATAGACGTCGCGCATGAACCCCGGATGCGGAAACGGCACCTTGGTGATGACGTGATTGCGGAACCAGTCGATGCCGCGCTCGGCGGCAAGATCATTGACCGCCGTCGGATTGCGCCTGGTATCGATCGGCCCGCCCATCAGCGTCATCGAAACCGGAACGAACGGATCGTTTTCGGCTTCCATGATGGAGACCGCCGCCACCACCGGCACCGAAGGCTGGCATACCGCAATCACATGCATGTTGCCGCCGAGCACGTGCAGCATCTCGATGACGTAATCGACGTAATCATCCAGATCGAACCGGCCCTCCGTCAGGGGGACCATCCGGGCATCGGACCAGTCGGTGATGTAAACCTCGTGGGTCGGCAGGAAGGCCTCGACCGTGCCGCGCAGCAGCGTCGCATAGTGGCCGGACATCGGCGCCACGATCAGCACCCGGGGCTGCGGGCTGCGCAAGGGGCGTGTCAGCTTGCGGTCGAAGTACAACAGGCGGCAGAACGGCTTTTCCCAGATGACGCGAATTTCGATCGGGGTGCGTATGCCATTCACATCGGTGGCGTCGAGGCCCCATTCGGGCTTGCCGTAGCGGCGCGTGGTCCGCTCGAACAGCTCGCAGCCGGCGGCAACGGATTTGCCGAACTCGGTGTGCGTCCATGGATTGAGCGGATTCTGAAACAGGATTTTGGTGGCGTCGGTAACGGCGCGCGCTGGATTGAGCGATGACTGCGCCAATTCGTACATCCAGTACATCGGCGTCGTAAGCGCCGGACTGCCTTCAGCCACCAGGGGCGGTGCACCGCCAAATTCACCGATCGGCATTGATTCCTCATTCCTTTTGCATCGCAGCATAGTGCCGAATGCGTAATAAAGCGTCAATGCACAGATCGGTATTTCTACGCGGTGCACAAGCCGAACATAGCTCAAATCCTTGGGATAAGCAGGCTTATTCGCCGCCCTGGATCAGCGAGCCGTGTCGCCGCGCGCTGCGCAAAAGCGCAAGAAATGCCGCGAATGATGCCATAAACAGCACGACATTGATGGCGAGCGCGGCGGCCATCAGGTCGGCGCGAAACACGTGGTCCGTCAACAGCGCCCGCATGCCTTCGAATACGTAGGTCGGCGGCAACGCCCAGGCGACATATTGGAGCCAGTGCGGCAGCACGGTCACCGGATAATAGACGCAAGCCAGCGGCATCAGGCCGAACATCAGCGTCCAGACGATGCTTTCGGCGCCAAGACCGTGCCGCAGCACCAGCCCGGAAACGAAGATTCCAACCGACCAGCTGGTGAAAATCAGGTTGCAGAAAAACGCGATCAGCGGAAACCCGATGCCGTAGAGATTGAAGTGAAAGAAGATCATCGCCAGCAGCGTCATCGGAATGACACCGATCGCGAGCCGGATCAGGCTCATGACCATCAGCGCGATCAGAAACTCGATCGGCTTCAGCGGACTCATCATCAGGTTGCCGAGATTGCGCGCCCACATCTCCTCGAGAAACGAGATCGAAAAGCCGAGCTGGCCGCGGAACAGGATGTCCCACAGGATCACCGCGCCGACCAGCGTGCCGCCGGCGCGCGCGAAAAACCCGGCATTCTGCGAGATGTAATTCTGCAGGAATCCCCAGGTGACGATCTGCAACGCCGGCCAATAGATCAATTCCAGCAGCCGCGGCCACGACGACATCAAAAGATAGCAGTAGCGCAGCACCATCGCGTTAATTCGATGCGGCGCGATACCCCCGACCATGACGAGCCTTCTCACCGCGTGCCTTCCTGAACGCGGCCGCGCGCGACGTCGAGAAACACGTCTTCCAATGTCGTCCGGTTGTAGCGGGCCATGATCTTGTCCGGGCTGTCATCGTCCTCGATGCGGCCGCGCTTCATGATGATGACGCGGTCGCACAGGCGTTCCACCTCGAGCATGTTGTGCGACGCCAGCAGGATGGTCGCGCCGTTTTCCCTGCGGTAGGTCTCGAGGTGCTGCCTGATCCAGTCGGCGGTGTCGGGATCGAGCGAAGCCGTCGGCTCGTCCAGCAACAATAATTCGGGTTGATTGATCAGCGCTTTGGCCAGCGCCACGCGGGTCTTTTGCCCGGCGGAGAGTTTGCCATTGGCGCGGTCGAGGAAATCGCCAAGGTCGAGATCGGCGGCGAGTTTCTCGATGCGCTCGCGCAGGTTCTCTACCGCATAGAGGCGGCCGAATATCGTGAGGTTCTGCCGTACCGTGAGCCGCATCGGCATATCGACATAGGGGCTTTCGAAATTCATTCGGCCCAGTACATCGGCGCTTTGGTCCGGCATCGGACAGCCCAGCACCCGGATGCGCCCCGAACTCGGCAGCACCAGCCCCATGATCATGGCAATCGTCGTGGTCTTTCCGGCGCCATTGCCGCCGAGCAGCCCGGTGATGCTGCCGCGTGCGATGCGAAACGACACATCGTCGACGGCGCGGGTGGTCTTGTAGAGCTTTGTCAGATGCGCGACCTCGATCGCGGACGATGCGCTCGGATCGGCCGCGGCAGGCTTGGCTATGATCGCACCATCATTCGTCATGCGGGCCGTTCCTTGGGCCATCGGGGCCATCAGCGCAAGACGTCGGCCCCGAATTTGCGCACCTCCGATGCCGGCCGGGCCGCCGAATTTGTAGTCGGCGCCTCGCGCGGTTAAGCTCGCGTGCGGTCGATTTGAGATTCCGGCAATATCGCGGCAAGCCCTTTCAGGAATTTCGAGGCGACAAGCCGGGATCATTGGTCGCCAGCACCCCTTTTGCCCCTGAAGTTCGCATCCGAGGGTGCTTCGACGTATCACGAAATCAGGAAAGCCGGGCACCGGGCATGACAGACGTCGCCGCCTCCGATTTTCGCCATCCGCGCCGTTATGTCCGTCTGGATACGATATTGCGGCTGCGCTGGCTCGCCGTGCTCGGCCAACTCGTGGCCATCTTTATCGTTGTACAGGGGCTCGAATTCGACGTCGAGGTCGTCCCCTGCGTGACCATCGTCGGGCTTTCGGCGCTGCTCAATCTCGCCCTGCAGATCGGCTTCAACCCGATGCAACGGCTGGAGCCGGCCTATGCGGCGGCATTGCTGGCGTTGAACATCGTCGAATTGGCCGGACTGCTGTTTTTCACCGGCGGCCTGCAGAACCCTTTTTCATTTCTGTTCCTTGCTCCGGTTCTGATCTCGGCCACGGCGCTGCCGATCAGGCTGACCATCGCGCTCGGCGGCCTGGCGGTCGCCTGCGCCTCCGTGCTGGTATTTTTTCATCTGCCGCTGCCGTGGGACAGCGACGACCCCCTGGTGCTGCCGCCGATCTATTTGTTTGGCGTCTGGCTCTCGATCGTGGTCGCCATCGGCGTCACCAGTCTTTATGCCTTCCAGGTTGCGGAGGAATCCCGCAAGCTGTCGGACGCGCTGGCGGCGACCGAACTGGTGCTGACGCGGGAAC
>JBAVEE010000676.1:0-1672 GCA_049587575.1 Bradyrhizobium sp. | reverse complement strand
GCAAAGCCCGGTGGCGCCAAGCCCGGTCATGAAGGTCACAGCCGTGCGATGAGCGAGGATGTGGATCGGGTTGTCGATCATCGTGCCGACCAATGCCCCTGCTGCTGCGCCAGCCTGCCCGGCGATCTTGCCGCCGAGCTCATCAGCGAGCACGACAGGATCGAGCTTCCCGAGATCAAGCCGTTCATCGAGCGGCATCGGCGCCTGGCGGTTCGTTGCCCGTCGTGCGGCATGCTTGTTGCCGCGGGGGTGCCCGAGGCGGCGAAGGGGACGCCGTTCGGGCCGCGGCTGCATGCGGTGGCGACCTATCTGAAAACCTTCCAGGCTCTGTCCTACGAGCGGCTGCAGGGCGCCTTGGCGGAGCTGTTTGGTCTCACCATCAGCCAGGGTGGCCTGATGAACATGCTGCGCCGGGCGCAAGGTGCCTTCGCCGTCGAGCGCGACGTCGCCATCGCGGCGTTGCGTCAGGCCAGGGTCGTCGCCTCCGACGAGACCGGCGTACGGATTGAAGGCAGCAACGCCTATCAGTGGGTGTTTCGCTGCGCCGAGGCGGTTGTGCATCAGGCGGCACCGACACGCGGCGCCGTCGTGGTTCAGACGCTGATGGACGGGCACCGGCCCGACGTCTGGTGTTCCGATCGCTATTCAGCGCAACAGGGACATGCCGACGCACACCAGACCTGCCTTGCCCATCTGGCCCGGGACGTCGCCTATGCCGAGGAGGCAAGCCAGGATGTCCTGCCGTCGCGTCTCAGGCTTTGGCTGAAGAAGGCCTTCGCATTGGCCAATGATGTCGGAACCCTTGCCGCATCGACCATCGCCGCCAAGCGGCGCGCCCTGGAGCGAAGTATCGACGCTATCCTGGCCGCCTCGACCTCGTGTGCGTTCGCCCGCCAGGTCCAGAACAAGTTCAGACGCGCCCGTGATCAGCTTCTGACCTTCGCTCTATGGCCCGGCATGGTCGAAGCGACCAACAACGCCTGCGAGCGCGCGCTCAGACCTTCCGTTATTCAGCGCAAGGTCACCAATGGCTATCGCGCCATGTGGGCCGCGCAAGGCGAAGCCGACATCCGAACCGTCGTCGACACCCAACGCCTGCGTCCCGGAAGCAACGCCTTCAAGACCATCCTCCACACCGTCGGGGCCTGAAACCCGCCATGACTGAGCCCGCGACCTTGATCTTGCGAGCCTCTCTTCGGGCACGGCTTTATCGGGACATCGAGGTGTCGAGTTCGAGCACGCTCGCCGATCTGGCCGAAGCCATCGTAGCGGCATTCGGCTTCGACATGGACCACGCCTACGGCTTCTACTCAAAACTGACGGGCAAGCTGTTCGACTCGCCCCGGCGGTTCGAACTTTTCGCCGACATCGAGGGGAGCGGCTCTCGCAGCGTGAAGCGCACGCGCGTCATCACGGCCTTCCAGAACGTGGGCTCGGCAATGACTTTCTTGTACGACTACGGTGACGAGTGGCGCTTCCGCGTTGAAGTTGTTGAAACTGGGCAGGCCCAGCCCGGAGCCGATTATCCGAGGATCGTCAGCAAGTTCGGCAAGGCTCCCCCGCAGTACCCCGACATCGAGGACCAATGACGGCGCACTGTGCCGCACCCCGCATTCAGGGCGTGGGTAATTACATCGAAGCCGCCATCGACCGACCGCAAGGAGCGCCGGGA
>JBAVEE010000675.1:0-3887 GCA_049587575.1 Bradyrhizobium sp. | reverse complement strand
CGGCAATGCCGCCGACGATCGCCTGGGAAGCGCCGGCAAACACGATGGGCACCATCGTGCCGTGCAGCGTGCCGATGACTTCCACGTAAACGGCGTCGGAAATCGACGCCGCACGCGAGCCCATCCTTTGGAAAAACATGACTCTCCCCTGATCCCTGGGGGGTCAAATAGCTCTGGTCCGTAAAATTACGATCCTCCAGATCGATAAAATTGAAAATGTCGCCTGATTGAAGAGATGTTACGGATGGCCGGTGTCCGTCATCTTGCTCGTGCTCATCGCGATGCTCCCGCTATGCCAATATGTTTGAAGTCTCCGGTGTCATTGCCTTGAGGACCGCGGCCGAGTCGCTGACCCAGCCGAAGATGCCACCTTGGGCCTTGATCATCTTCAGGCCCATCTCGTGGAATTCGGGGAAATAGGATGCACAGCCATCGGCCAGCACCACGCAGCGATAGCCGCGGTCATTGGCCTCGCGCACCGTGGTGTTGACGCAGACCTCGGTGGTGACGCCGCACACCAGCAAATTCCCGATGCCGTATTTCTGCAGGATGTCGCCGAGTTCGGTGGCGTAGAACGCGCCTTTCCCGGGTTTGTCGATGACGACCTCGCCGTCGAGCGGGTACAGCTCCGGGATGATGTCGTGACCGGCCTCGCCACGGATCAGGATCCGTCCCATCGGACCGGGATCGCCGATGCGAAGACTTGGCGCGCCGCGCTCGATCTTCGCCGGCGGCGCGTCCGACAGATCGGGCAAATGGCCCTCGCGGGTGTGCACGACGAGCATTCCGCGACCGCGCGCCGCAGCCAGCACCGATGCGATCGGCTGCACTGCCCGCGCGAGCTGCGAGACATCATTGCCCAGCGTTTCGCCGAAACCGCCCGGCTCCATGAAATCGCGCTGCATATCGATGATGACCAGCGCGGTGACCGACCAGTCGAGGTGGATCGGCTCGGGTTCCGCGACGACGGTGCCGCCTGGCAGCTGTGTTGAGTTCGCCATGACCTGCACACCCCCCGGCAAGAGAACTCCCGGCGTGAGCGAAGCAAGGCCTGTGCCATTGTGTACAACCCTTCCGGCCGGCGCCGCGTTCAGGAATTCTCCCTGTTTTCAGCTAGTTATATTTTGGGCCAGCCTCGGCTCGGTCGCCTTGCAGAGCTTTTGCGGCATACATTTGCTTATTCGTTGAGCGTGAGACTGCATGCCTCACGGCATCGGCAGCGGCGCAGGGCTTCGCCGAAAACCCGGAATGGGGCGACGTGCTACCGCTGCCCTGCCGCCTGAAAAATTACCCTGTTGCGTTTGCGAAAATTCCGATTTGCTTGCTTTCGGGATCTCTGGCGCGGAATTTGCTGCCTGCCGCTTGGGATGTCCTGAATCGAGGGGGAGCGTTCGATGACGACAATCACTGCCGCTGTGCCGGTTGCACGAAAGCCGCTTTATACATCGCTGTTCGTTCAGGTCCTCGCCGCACTTCTGCTCGGGATCGTGCTTGGGATGGCCGTTCCCGAATTTGCCGTCAGCCTGAAGATTTTCAGCGACGCCTTTTTGAAGCTGATTTCAATGATCGTCGCGCCGATCGTGTTCTGCGTGGTCGTGCACGGTATTGCCGGCGCCGGCGACCTCAAAAAGGTCGGGCGGGTCGGCGTCAAGGCGCTGGTCTATTTCGAGGCGATGACGACGGTGGCGCTGGTGGTCGGCCTTTTGCTCGCTTATTTGTTCGGCCCCGGCCACGGCATGAATGTCGATCCATCGACCCTCGATGCCAAGGCGCTCAACAGCTATGCCGACAACGCCCACAAGCTGAAGGGCGGCGGGATCGGCAGTTTCCTGCTGAACATCATCCCGACCACCTCGTTCGACGCGCTGGCGCGCAACGACGTGCTGCAGGTCCTGTTCTTCGCGATCCTGTTCGGCACCAGCCTTGCCTTGGTCGGCGGCGAAAAGGGCGAGAAGATATCGTCGCTGATCGACGCATTATCGACCGTGCTGTTTCGGACGATGGGACTGATCGTGCGCGTGGCGCCGCTCGGCGTGCTCGGTGCGGTGGCCTATACGGTCGGGAAATATGGCGTCGGTTCGCTCAAGCAACTGGTCTCGCTGGTCGCCCTGTTCTACGTCTCGGTCGCGATCTTCGTCCTCGGCGTGCTCGGCGCCGTGATGGCGCTCGCCGGACTGAATATTTTCAAATTCCTGGCCTATCTGCGCGAGGAATTGACGATCGTTCTGGCCACCGCGTCGTCGGATGCGGTGCTGCCGCAGGTCATGCGCAAGCTGGAGCGGCTTGGCGTCAAGGATTCGGTGGTCGGCCTCGTGATCCCGACCGGCTATTCGTTCAACCTGGATGCGTTCTCGATCTACCTGACGCTGGCGGTCGTGTTCATCGCGCAGGCGACCAACACGCCGCTGTCGTTCGGCGACCTCATGCTTGTGCTCGGGGTGTCGCTGATTACTTCGAAGGGCGCGCACGGCGTTCCCGGCTCCGCCATCGTGATTCTTGCGGCCACGCTGAATGCGGTGCCGAGCATCCCGGCGATCGGGCTGGTGCTGGTGCTGTCGGTCGACTGGTTCATCGGCATGGCGCGCGCGCTCGGCAACCTGATCGGCAACTGCGTCGCCACCGTCGTCGTCGCCGCCTGGGAAGGCGATCTCGACCGCGACAAGGCCGTGCGCGTACTCGACGGCGAAGAGCTGGTGGACGTGACGGCGGGCTGACGGTCGGCCCGCGCCGCCAAAAGCGTGATCGGCAAGTATGAAATCCGGCTTTGCGTCCGACCGCGCGCCAACCTGAAAAAAAGCGACCGCTCTTCGATTTAGACTCTTCGGATCATGATGCAGGCCGGAAATTTTCGATCAGCCGCAGCAGCACCCGCGCGCCGGCATCGGCATCGGCCGCCTCGACGTGCTCGTCCGGATGGTGGCTGACGCCACCGCGGCATCGCACGAACAGCATGCCGACGTCGGCGATGTCGACCATCGCCATGCCGTCATGGCCGGCGCCGCTTGGCAGTTCGAACACCGGGTAGCCTTCCGCCGCGACCGCCGCCGCCACCTGCGCCTTCAGCCACGGCGCACAGGGCACGGTGCGGTTTTCATGGGTGACATCGAGTTGCAGCGCGAGCTTGCGGCGCTTTGCGATCGCCTCGATTTGCCGGACGATCTCGGTCACCGCGCGCTTGCGGTGGGTGTCCGTCGGCGCGCGGAGATCGATGGTAAAGGAGACTTGGCCCGGGATCACGTTGGTCGCTCCGGGCATGGCGTGGATATAGCCGACGGTCCCGACCAGTCCGCCCTCGTCGGTGCGGCATACCTCCTCGATCTTGCAGATGCACTCCGCGGCGCCGGCCAGCGCATCGCGCCGCAGCGCCATCGGCACCGTGCCGGCATGACCGGCCATGCCGGTCAGTTTCGCCGCCAGACGCGTTGCTCCTGCGATCGCGCTGACCACGCCCACCGGCAGGTTCTGGGTTTCCAATACCGGACCCTGCTCGATGTGGAGTTCGACATAGGCCAGCAGTTCGCTCCTGCTGCGCGCCGCCGCACCGACATGGTCGGGGTCGAGACCGAACTGGATGAGCGCATCGCGCATCGAAATTCCGGCGTTGTCCCTTGAGGCGAGCACGGCCGCGTTGAACGTTCCAGCCACCGCCCGGCTGCCCAGCAGCGTGGAGGCGAACCGCACCCCTTCCTCGTCGGCGAACCCCGTCACTTCGACGGCGAACGGCAATCGCCGCTCTCTTTTATGCAGATCGGCAACGCAGGAGATGGCCGTGATCAGTCCGAGCGGACCGTCCCATTTGCCGGCGTCGCGGACCGTGTCGTAGTGCGAGCCCAGCATCAGGCACGGCAAACCCGGCCGTTCGCCTTCGTAACGGCCGCAGACATTTC
>JBAVEE010000674.1:0-2702 GCA_049587575.1 Bradyrhizobium sp. | reverse complement strand
CTCCCAGCTTCGTTCGGCAATCCATATTGTTATTGTGATGCGTTATTGAATCATTTCGGGGGGGACAGCCTTGCGCGAGAAAGAACTCCGGATAGCGCTTGTTTGTTTCGGTGGCGCATCGCTCGCTATCTATATGCATGGTATTACCAAGGAGATTCTGAAACTCGCCAGGGCGTCAAGCGCCCTTCATGCCATCACCGATCGCGAAAAGCGCTCTGCCGCAGCATTCTTCGACGTTCGCGACCGCGCCGACCCCGAATTCGACAGCGAAGCGATCTATTTCGATCTGCTGCGCGATGTCGGTCGGACGGTCGACCTGCGGGTCATCGTTGATATCGTAGCGGGAGCCTCTGCCGGCGGAATCAACGGCATCATGCTGGCACGAGCATTGAGTCATGACCTGCCGATGGGCGGGCTGCGCGATCTCTGGCTTGAGAATGCCGATGTCACCGAACTGCTGGCTTCGGAAGCGAGAGCACACATTTCGAGCAAGTGGTTTCTTCGGCCGCTGTTCTGGGCAGCAGGCAAGGCAGGCATGAAACTCATCAACGACCTGGAGGTGCGCTCCAAACTGTCGTTGTTCATGCGGTCTCGCTGGTTTCACCCACCATTCGACGGCTCGAAGATGACGGCGTTGATGTACGACGCGGTGGCTGCGATGGGAACGCCACGGCAGGAGATGGCTTCCCTGCTTCCTTCCGGGCAGGGTCTCGATTTGTTTGTGACGCTGACCGATTTCTACGGTTATCAGCGAACCATGCAGATCCAGAATCCGCCGATCATCCATGAGCGCGAGCACCGTCACCAGCTGCATTTCAGATATCGCAGGCGCGCAAGCGGAGCCATTGAGAGCGACTTTGAAATGATAAACGCGCCTGCGCTGGCTTTCGCCGCGCGCGCGACGTCGTCAATTCCCGGAGCGTTTCCGCCGGCGCGCATTCTGGAGGTCGACGAGTTCCTCAGAAATCGCTCTATTGATTGGCCGCACCGCGCAGAGTTCATTGCGCGCAATTTCGAGAAATATACGCAAACGAACGTTGACGTGGCTTCTGTTCCGTTCATCGATGGCAGTGTTTTGAGCAGCCATCCCTTTCGGGAGGCGGTGAGTGCTATCCGGGGCCGCGCCGCGTATCGCGAAGTAGACCGACGGGTGGTTTACGTTGACCCCAATCCCACACCTGCGGGCATAGCCACGCATCACGGCATGCCGGGATTCTTTCCGACGTTGAAGGGGGCGCTGTCGGAAATTCCATTGTCCCAACCCGTCACCGATGAACTCGTCTGGATAGACCATTTCAACGAACAGGTGCGCCGGCTCAGAGCGATTGTCGATGGCGCCCGGCCGAATATCCGCCGGCTTGTCGCAGAGGCCATGACCGCCGACCTTGAAGAGCCGATCAGCGAGGATCGAATTCGTCGCTGGCGCGAGCAGGCCAATATCAAGGCCGCCCGTGAAGCCGGTTTTGCATACGATGCCTATGTGCGCCTGAAGCTCGCCTCGGCGCGCGACTTCGTCAGTCGGCTGATCATGGAGATCCGAGGCGTTCGTCCGGAAACACCATTCGCGCGGTTAATCGCGGAGATCATGGACGCGTGGGCGATCCAGGCCGGAGTGACCTACGAGTCGGCGGACGCCCAATCCTTGCAGGCGGAAACCCTTGTCGGCCTGGACACCGCCCCGAAGTGGATCAGGTTTTTGCTGGCGTTCGACGTGGGTTATCGAAAGCGGAGGCTGCGTTTCCTGATCGAAGGTCAAAACCGCCTTACTCAGATGCTCGGGTCACAAGAGCTCGAAGGCCTGGATGCCGCCGTTGTCGACCGCCTGAAACGCAAGTTCTACGAATGCACGGAGGCACTGGAGCGAAGAGAAACGGTGGCCTCCGTCAACGTGGCGACATGCAATCTGGTCGAGGACATTTTTCGAGTAGGGCCATCTCTGACCGAAGTGAGAGAGATGGGAAAATATGCCCAGTCATTCGTCGTTCAACATAAGAAGCAGATTGATGCGCTCATCGAACGCCTCGGCTCGGATATCGATCTCAATGCCACCACGTCGGACATCGACGTTCTTCTTGCTGAAACCAGGGGCTGGCCCCCCGCTGCGATGCGCGAATTGCTGGTGAACTATCTTGGGTTTCCCTTCTGGGACGTTGTGACGTTTCCAGTGATGCCATGGCGGGAGGCCGGGGAGTTCAATGAGGTAAAGATTAACCGGATTAGCGCGCGAGATGCCGCCGGTATCAATCGACTGGGAACTTTTTGCCTGAAGGGTACCGGGTTCAGTCAATCGGCAGCATTTTTGTCGCGCGCATACCGCGAGAACGATTATCTGCTCGGTCGCTTGCATGCCATTGATCGTCTCATCGACATCGTTTCCGAGGCGGCCGGCTCCGAATCCCAATCGCCAGCCGCCCTGGCGGCATTGAAAAGAAGGGGATTTCTCCAGATTTTGGCTGTGGAGGAGAGCCATCTCCCTACATGTGAGCAATTGATCGCGGAGCTCCGGGCCGCGCTCGCTGCAGATGAGCAGCCTCAAACTTTCAAAGCTGCGAGATGATGGGTGCCTGAGGGATTCCCGGTCATTCTAGGCGCCGGCGGCCGGCAGGCTGGCCGCTGCAATGGCGACGATCTGGGCCAGACGGTGCCCGATCCGTGAACAGGTCACGCGCAGCGATGAGCTGAACTGTCGCATATCCTACATC
>JBAVEE010000673.1:0-2797 GCA_049587575.1 Bradyrhizobium sp. | reverse complement strand
GGCTGTCGACGGTGTTTCAGGCGGCGCTGAAATGGATTTTCGGCGTCAATCCGCAGCCGTTCCCGCGGGTGTTCGCCAGCGATTCCGTGAGCCTGTTCGGGCTGCAGATCCAGACCGTCTATGTCATGAGCCTCGTGGTCTCGGTGGCGATGATGCTCGGCATGGCCTGGTTCTTCCGGGTTTCGAAATACGGCCTTGCGATGCGCGCCACCGCCTTCAACCAGCAGGTGGCGCAATCGCTCGGCATTTCCGTGAAGAACGTGTTCGCGATGGCCTGGGCGATCTCGGCGACCGTCTCGGCGGTCGCCGGCGTGGTGGTGGCCGTCGTCAACGGCGTGTCGTCGGGCCTGTCGGCCTACGGCATCAAGGTATTTCCCGCCGCCATCCTCGGCGGGCTCGACTCGATCGGCGGCGCGGTGCTCGGCGGCGTCATCATCGGGCTCTTGGAAAACATCGCCCAATATGTCGACAGCGAATATCTGCACTGGGGCAATCTGTACGAGATCGCGCCATTCTACGTGCTGATCATCATCCTGATGATCAAACCCTACGGCCTGTTCGGCACCAAAGACATCGAGCGGGTGTAACGCATTATGGCAAGTCCTTCACTGATCCCGTCCGGTGACTTCCGCACCTCCTATGCGGCCGACACCACGATCTTTCCGACCGCGACCAGCCGCAACTTTGCGATTCTCGGCCTCATCGCCGCATGCTTCACGCCGCTGATACTCTCCAATTACTGGCTGAGCATCTCGATCCAGGTCGGTATCTTTGCGATCGCAGCGCTGGGCCTGAATATTCTCGTCGGCTTCACCGGCCAGATCTCGATCGGGCACGCCGCGTTCTTTTTGTTGGGCGCCTTCACCTCGGCCTATATCTCGAACACCCTGCCGATCCCGGTGTTCTTCGCCATTCCGCTCGCGGGTGTCGTGACGGCGCTAGTCGGCCTGATTTTCGGCTTGCCGGCGGCGCGGCTGAAGGGGCTTTATCTCGTCATCGCGACGCTGGCCGCGCAATATATCCTGCTCGATTTCTTCTCGCGCGCCGACTGGTTTTCCGGCGGCTCGGTGCCGGCCAGCGCCAATCCGTTCTCGATTTTCGGCTACACCTTCCGCGGCGATAAACAATATTTCTACGTGGTGCTGGCCTATCTCGTGGTCAGCTATCTGCTGGTGACCAATCTAATGCGCACCCGCGACGGCCGCGCGCTGGTCGCTATCCGCGACCACTATCTCTCCGCCGAGATCATGGGCATCAATCTCACGAAATACCGCACGCTGTCGTTCGGGCTGGCGGCGTTCTTCGCCGGCATCGCCGGCGCGCTCTATGCGCATTACCAGCTCGTGGTCTCGAACGAAGGGTTCGGGATCGAACGCTCGATCCTGTTTCTGGCCATGGTCATCATCGGCGGCACCGGTTCGATCATGGGCACGCTGATGGGCACCGCTTTCGTGGTGCTGCTGCCGGAATCCATGGAGTGGATCAGTGCGGGCCTGAAAGGAAGTGCCATCGACAGGGCGCTCTCGCTCAACAACAACATCACCTTCCTGCGCGAGATCACGGTCGGGCTGATCATCATCGCGTTCCTGATGTTCGAGCCCGACGGACTCGCGCATCGCTGGCGGCAGATCAAGACGTACTGGAAACTTTACCCGTTTTCGCATTGAGGACGGGTCGGGACTGACTACAATAGGCTTCAACAAAGAAACCGGAGGAATTGCCCATGACCATGAAATCCCTGCTCGGCACCGTTTCACTGGCGCTGCTGCTCGGCGGCGCCGCGTCCGCGGCGCAGGCCCAGATCGCCATCGGCCACCTTGAGGACCTCTCGGGCGGCACGTCCGACGTCGGCACGCCCTATGGGCAAGGCGTCGCCGACACCCTGGCGTGGGTCAACAAGAATGGCGGCGTCGGCGGCAAGCAGCTCAACGTCGACAGCAACGACTATGGCTACCAGGTGCCGCGCGCGATCGCGCTCTACAAGAAATGGTCGGCCCCCGACAGCAAGGTCGCGGCGATCATGGGCTGGGGCACCGCGGATACCGAGGCGCTGACCGGCTTCCTGGCGCAGGACAAGATCCCGGATATCTCCGGCTCCTATGCCGCGGCGCTGAGCGATCCGGAAGGCACCAGCGGCAAGGCCAAGGCTGCGCCCTACAACTTCTTCTATGGACCGACCTACTCCGATGCGCTGCGCGCCGAACTCACCTGGGCGGCCGAGGACTGGAAGGCGAAGGGCAAGCCGGGCAAGCCGAAATTCGTGCATATGGGCGCCAACCATCCCTATCCCAACGCACCGAAGGCGGCCGGCGAAGCCCTCGCGGCCGAACTCGGATTTGAAGTGCTGCCGCCGCTGGTATTCGCGCTGTCGCCCGGCGACTACAGCGCGCAGTGCCTGAGCCTGAAGAGCGCCGGCGCCAATTACGCCTATCTCGGCAACACCGCGGCCTCCAACATCTCGGTCATGAAGGCCTGCAAGACCGCCGGCGTCGACATCCAGTTCCTCAGCAACGTCTGGGGCATGGATGAGAACGCCGCCAAGACCGCCGGCGATGCCGCCGACGGCGTGATCTTCCCGTTACGCACAGCCGTGGCGTGGGGCGGCAACGCGCCGGGCATGAAGACCGTGATGGAAATTTCCAAGATGTCCGATCCATCAGGCAAGGTCTATCGCCCGGTACATTACATCGCCGGCGTCTGCTCGGCGCTCTACATGAAGGAAGCCCTGGACTGGGCCGCCAAGAACGGCGGTGCGACCGGCGAGAATGTCGCGAAGGGCTTTTATCAGAAGGCCAAC
>JBAVEE010000672.1:0-1962 GCA_049587575.1 Bradyrhizobium sp. | reverse complement strand
GGAACGCGAGGCGGCCGACAAGCTGCAGAAGCTCATCCTCGGAGAACTGCATCATCGCATCAAGAATACGCTTGCTACCGTGAGCGCGATCGCGTCCCAAAGCTTCCGAGCGGCGACCAGCATTGCGCACGGACAGACGGCCATGGAGGGTCGTCTGGCCGCGTTAGGGCGGGCACACAATCTGCTGATGCAGGTTAGCTGGGCAAATGCCAGTCTCGCCCATACTTTTAGCGGCGCCACCGAGCCCTATGACAGTCAAGGGGCCCAGCGCTTCCATTTCAACGGGCCGGATATCAGAATTACCTCCGGCGCCGTCATTGCGCTTGCGATGACGTTCAATGAACTGTGCACCAACACCACGAAATTTGGTGCACTCTCAATGCCCGGGGGGCGCGTCGATGTCGCCTGGACGATCGACGATGAGAAGCATCGACTGCACCTTACCTGGACCGAAAGCGGCGGCCCCGCGGTCGGCCTTCCAACTCGGCGGAGCTTCGGCACCCGTATGATGGAGTCCCTCGGCCAGCAATTGAGCGGCCAGGTGCGACTCGCCTACGAGCCGTCTGGATTTATCTATTCGCTGGATGTGCCACTTAGCGCGATCGTAGCGGCTGCATGACGATCCTGCCCGGCCGGGCTGCTTCGGATTTCCAGACGACTTCCGGGTATTCCGGGAGCGCGGGATGCCCGCGAAGGACGCCCGGCATCGCATCGTCATTCACCGCCAAATCCAGCAGGCGTCGCCTGGTGAATTGATTGGCGTTGCCAGCAACGTCTGACGGCTTCTATCCCGCATCTTAGCCCTTACGAAGATGTCATGGAACGGCTCCTTGACCAGCTTCGTTGTCTTTCGGGTCGCGTTTTTCGGTTGACGCGGCCTGCACGGTCACCGCCCGTCCCTCCAAGCCCCACAAAGGCGGGGCCGTGCTTGGGGGCACGCCACGAGCCCAGTGGGCGGGTAAACCCGACAGCCACATCGGCGGTTTCGCAAACTCGGCCGGATGTCGTGGCACCTGAGAGGGCGCCCGGAGCAGCCGCGGCTGGCACGTCGATATTGCGGATATCGACCGCGCAGCGAATGAAGGCGCGCAGCCCGGGAAGCCCCGCGGATTTGAGCTGCCTCAACATCACTGCCCTGCAACAGGGCATTGAAAGGGGGGCGCTACAAAGTTCGATGCAGTGCTGATAGGCTTCTTCGCCCAATTCCTTTTCCTGCGGTTCGTTGCTGGTGCGGTTGTCGAAGAGGCAGTGGAAGCTGACATGAAACAGCATACCTGAATGCATATTTGGCCACCTTTGCAGTCGGCCTTGCTCCTCGCGTTCGCGAACGGCGCGCCCGTTGTCGCGAAGAAGGTTTTGGGAACCCGTCTTGCGCTTCCGCTGGATGCGGGGGCGCGGTTTTTTGATGGGCAGCCATTGTTAGGGCCATCCAAGACCATTCGCGGCGTGGTGGTTTCGGTTGGCGCCACAGCCATCGTCGCGCCCCTGTTTGGCCTGAGCCTCGCCGCGGGCGCATTTGTGGCGGTCCTCGCCATGATCGGCGATCTGTTTTCCAGTTTCGTGAAACGCCGCCTGAAATTTCCGTCCAGCAGTCAGGCAATCGGGTTGGATCAAGTGCCCGAATCTCTTTTGCCGCTGCTGGTGTGCAAGGAAGCGCTCGCGCTGACCTCTATTGACGTGGTGATCGGTGTCGGCATCTTCGTTCTCGGCGAGATCATCTTGTCTCGCCTGCTTTACGATCTGCGTCTCCGTGACGAGCCGTACTGATTCCACCATCAGTCGCAAGTGAGACGATGCAGGGTAATCTCCGGCGGGCAATTGAAGCGTACGGCAACGACGCTCGATCCGGCTCCTGTGGAGGTATAGCCGGCCATGTTGCGGTAACGCCAGCCTCCCGCGCCCATCCGCCGCGGCAGCACCGAGTCGAGCGTCAGAGGTATTGCCCCTGGCAGGCAAATCTGG
>JBAVEE010000671.1:0-3705 GCA_049587575.1 Bradyrhizobium sp. | reverse complement strand
GGTCGCGCCCGCGCCGCCGCGGGCGGCGCCTGCGCCCGCGCCAGCGGTGTCCAACAGCCAGGACGACATCGATGCGCTGCTGAACGGCCTCGATGAGGCGACTACCCCGGAGGAGATTCGACCGCCTTTGCCTGACGGCGACGTATTGGAACTGACCGACGAGATGGCGCTGCCGGATCCGCCGCAGCCCTCGTTCAAGAAGGTCGAGCCGACGGATGATCTCGAGTTTACCGAAGCCGCTGCAAGGGCGGCGCCTCGGCAGCCCGCGTTCGAGCCGCCGTCCGCCGAAAGCCCCGTGGCGCCTCAGCAAATTCTGTCGCGCTCGACCGTGTCGGCGGTCGAATCAGCCTTCAATAGCCTCGCCCACACCGTGCTCAGCAACAACGCGCGGACGCTGGAAGATCTCGTCAAGGAGATGTTGCGGCCGATGCTGAAATCCTGGCTTGACGATAATTTGCCGGGTCTCGTGGAGCGTATCGTCAAGGCGGAAATCGAGCGGGTTTCCCGCGGCCGCTGATGCCCCGGTCCCCGGGGGACCGCCGGCTGCCCTGATTCAGCCAGCCGCCGGGCCTTATCTGGGGCCATATATGGCTTGCGGCCCGACTTGCCGTGTTGACTTGGCGTGCGGCGGCGGCTTTCTAGAGCGCGATCCGGAAACGTGGAAGCCGGTTTTCCGAAAGATCCCGCTCAAACAAAAAGATGTCGCTGGAGTCTGGTTCGACTCCGTCTGAATCAGACTCCAGCCCTCTCAACACCCCCGATTGCATCGCCATGATCGAGAAAAACTACCAGCCTGCCGATATCGAAGCCCGCATGTCCCTGATCTGGGAGGACAGCCGCGCGTTCAGCGCCGGGCGCCCGGAGCGGCGCGATGCGAAGCCGTTCACGATCGTTATTCCGCCGCCCAACGTGACGGGCTCGCTGCACATGGGGCATGCGCTCAATAACACCTTGCAGGACATCCTCTGCCGCTTCGAGCGGATGCGCGGGCGCGACGTGCTGTGGCAGCCCGGCACCGATCACGCCGGGATCGCGACCCAGATGGTGGTCGAGCGGCAATTGATGGAGCGCCAGCAGCCCGGCCGGCGCGAGCTTGGCCGCGCCAAATTTCTCGAGCGCGTCTGGCAATGGAAGTCGGAAAGCGGCGGCGTCATCGTCAACCAGTTGAAGCGGCTCGGCGCCTCCTGCGACTGGTCGCGCGAGCGCTTCACCATGGATGAGGGCCTGTCGCGGGCGGTGGTGAAGGTATTCGTCGAGCTGCATCGCCAGGGGCTGATCTACAAGGACAAGCGCCTGGTGAATTGGGATCCGAAGCTGCTGACGGCGATTTCCGATCTCGAGGTGCAGCAGATCGAGGTCAAGGGCAGCCTCTGGTACCTGCGCTATCCGCTGGAAGGCAAAACCTTCAATCCCGGCGATCCCGCGACCTTCATCGTGGTCGCCACCACGCGGCCGGAGACGATGCTCGGCGACAGCGCGGTCGCGGTGAATCCCGACGACGAGCGCTACGCGCATCTGGTCGGCAAGCATGTGATCCTGCCGCTGGTCGGTCGCAGGATCCCGATCGTGGCCGACGAATATTCCGATCCGGAAAAGGGCTCCGGCGCGGTCAAGGTGACGCCGGCGCACGATTTCAATGACTTCGAGGTCGGCCGGCGGCACGACCTGCCGCAGATCAGCGTGCTCGATCGGGAAGCCGCGCTGGCGCTGGTCGGCAACGAAGATTACCTGCGCGGATTGCCGGAAGGCGCCATGCAGCTTGCCGAAGAGCTGCACGGGGCCGATCGGTTCGCGGCGCGCAAGCAGATCGTGGCGCGCCTTGAGGATTTTGGTTTTCTGGAGCGGATCGAGCCGAATACGCACATGGTGCCGCATGGCGATCGTTCCGGCGCCGTGATCGAGCCGTATCTGACCGACCAGTGGTACGTCGACGCCAAGACGCTGGCGCAGCCCGCGATTGCGGCGGTGCGTTCGGGTGCAACGACCTTCGTGCCGAAAAACTGGGAAAAGACCTATTTCGAATGGATGGAGAACATCCAGCCCTGGTGCATCTCCCGCCAGCTCTGGTGGGGTCATCAGATTCCCGCGTGGTACGGGCCGGACGGCAAGGCGTTCGTCGCCGAGACCGAAGAGGAAGCCGTCGGCAACGCGCTCGGCTATTACGTCGAGCAGGAGGTCATCACGCCGGAGCAGGGGCGCGAGATGGCGCTCGATCGCAACAAGCGGGCCGGCTTCATCACCCGCGACGAGGACGTGCTCGACACCTGGTTTTCCTCGGCGCTGTGGCCGTTCTCGACGCTGGGCTGGCCCGACCACGACATCGACGTGAAGCGCTATTACCCGACCGACGTCCTCGTCACCGGATTTGACATCATCTTCTTCTGGGTTGCCCGCATGATGATGATGGGCCTCCATTTCATGAAGGAGGTCCCGTTCCCGACGGTCTACATCCACGCCCTGGTTCGCGACGAGAAGGGCGCGAAGATGTCGAAGTCGAAAGGCAACGTCATCGACCCCCTGCATTTGATCGACGATTACGGCGCCGACGCGCTGCGCTTCACGCTTGCGGCGATGGCGGCGCAGGGCCGTGACATCAAGCTCGCAGCGGGCCGCGTCGAGGGCTACCGCAATTTCGCGACCAAGCTGTGGAACGCCTGCCGCTTTGCCGAGATGAACGCCTGCGAACTATCAGCGGGATTCGACCCGACCCAGGCGAAGCAGACGCTCAACCGCTGGATCGCCCATGAGACCGCGCGAGCCACCCGCGAGGTCACCGAGGCGATCGAGGCCTACCGATTCAATGATGCCGCGGGCGCCATCTATCGCTTCGTCTGGAACGTCTATTGCGACTGGTATCTAGAGCTCGCCAAGCCCGTGCTGATGGGCGAGGAGGGGGACGCCAAGTCCGAGACCCGCGCGATGGTGGCGTGGGCGCGCGACGAAATTCTCAAATTGCTGCATCCGTTCATGCCCTTCATCACCGAAGAGCTGTGGACGGTCACGGCCAGCCGCGACGGCCTGCTGGCGCTGGCGCCGTGGTCGCGCAAGGCCGGCGCGTTGACGCCGGAGCAACTGGCCTTGATGTCGACCGCCAGCCCCGATCCGTTGATGCCGCCAATGTGGCTCGCGTTCGATGCGGCCGAATTCACCGATGAGGCCGCCGAGGCCGAGATCGGCTGGGTGGTCGATCTCGTCACCGCGATACGCTCGGTACGCGCCGAAATGAACATTCCGCCCGCGACGCTGACGCCGCTGGTGCTTGCGGGCGCGTCGGCTGAGACCCGGAAACGCGCGCCGCGCTGGAACGACGTGATCCGGCGGATGGCCCGGCTCGCCGACATCTCCTTCGCCGACCGCGCGCCGGAAGGCTCGGTGCAGCTTTTGGTGCGCGGCGAGGTCGCGGCCTTGCCGCTCAAAGGGGTGATCGATTTTTCGGCGGAAAAGGCCCGGCTCGACAAGGAAATGGCCAGGGCCGACGCCGATATCAACCGCGTCGACGCCAAGCTCGCCAACGAGAAGTTTGTCGCCAACGCGCCGGAAGAGATCGTCGAAGAGGAAAAGGAAAAGCGCGAGGCGGCGGTGGCGCGAAAGGCGAGGATACTTGAAGCGCTGGAGCGCCTGAAGAACGCCGGGTAGCGAAACCCGCCAGCTCACATCTAGCCGGCGGCCTCGGCTCCGGCCCGCAAGCGAGGGCGGTCGGATTGA
>JBAVEE010000670.1:0-1566 GCA_049587575.1 Bradyrhizobium sp. | reverse complement strand
CCTTGGCGTAGCGCTCGGCCTGCCGGTTAAGCGGCTGATGCTGCCCAAACTTCTCGAACAGGATCATGGCCAGGAGGCTGGGCCCGGCCCAGCCGCGGGCGATGACGTGGAACGGCGCCGGGGCCTGGCTGATCTTCTCGCAGTCCCGGCAACTGAACTTCTCCCGCACCGTCTCGACCACTTTCCACTGCCGCGGCACGCATTCCAGGGTGCGGGTCACGTCTTCGCCGAGTTTGCGCAAGCGCTGACCGCCGCAGCATTCGCAGCTCGTGGGCGGATCGATCACCACCCGCTCGCGCGGAAGGTGCTCGGGGAAGGTCTGGCGCTCGGCACGCTTGCGCGTAAATCCGCGCACCGTGGTCACCTTGGAAACAGCCCGCTCCGCCGCAAGCTCGTCTTCCGTCGCGCCAGCCTCCAGTTCTTCGAAGGTCAAGGCCAACTGGTCGATCAGCCGCGATGAGCGTTCTGACCTTTGGCCGTAGATCTGACGCTCAAGCTTGGCGATGCGCAGATTCTGATGTGCGATCAGCGCGCTATCTTCTGCGGCTTTGGCGCGCGCGACGGCGAGTTCGGCGGCGATCTCAAGAGCCTTCGCGCGCTCGGCCGCCAAGGCCGCTGTCAGAGCGACAATGTCCTCGGGCATGGCGGCGCGATCAGCATCCATGCAACGCAGTGAATCACAATTCGCACCGCTTGTGACGACCCAAAATGCAGACGCGGCAATGTTTTTCGCTCAGCCCGCGCTTTGCGGCCGCCATGTCGCTTGCGGATTTCGCCAGTCGATCCCTTCCAGCATATAAGCCATCTGCGCCGCGGAGATCGATAGCACGCCGCCCGGCGCTGAGGGCCAAACGAACTTCCCGCGGTCCAGCCGCTTTGCATACAGCGATAGCCCGAGCCCGTCATGCCATAAGATCTTGACCAGATCACCGCGGCGGCCCCGGAAGACGTAAAGATCGCCGGCAAAAGGATTGCACTTGAAGCTCTCTTGAATCGTCAGAGCCAAGCTTTGCATGCCGCGGCGCATGTCCGTATGGCCGGTGGCAATCCAAACGCGGCTGGAGGGGATGGGAATCATCGCCGCTCCAAGGCCGTGATCACCCGCCTCAGCGCCGCAGCGTCCACATCGTTGCCGACGATCACGCGACAGCCGCCCGACAGAACAATCACCATCCGGCCGCCGCTCGGGTGCGTGCGGGTATTATCGGATGGGGATGATTGTGTCGCTCCAACCGTTGTCTCGCGTGGGCTGTCGGGTGCGACAATCGCCGGCACGAACCCAGGCCCTTCGTCCTCGACGAGCTTGCCCTCGCGGGCCTGTCGCCGCCAGTTGAACAGCTGGCTGTTCGAAAGACCATGACGACGCGCCGTCGCCGATACCAGCCGTGGCGCACTGAAGCTCTCCGCCACGATCCGCTGCTTCTCTCCCAGCGTCCAGCGCCGGCGAGCCCCCGTCTCGATCACTTCAAGCGTCGAGACCTTCGGCATAGGCGTATGACTAGGCATACGCCTATATCTTCACTCCGCTCCCCTCACAGCAAGGCGGCCGCCCCCGGAGGCTTACGG
>JBAVEE010000669.1:0-4065 GCA_049587575.1 Bradyrhizobium sp. | reverse complement strand
CAGTTATACCCTGAACAAGTTCCAGCCGGTCACGATCCCGGTCCAGGTTACCGGCAGCCCCGGCAACGTGTTTACGGCTTCGACGACAAAGATCGATCCCAATCCGGTGGTCGCGGAACTGCAGCCGGTTGTCCCGCCGAAACCGGTCCGCCATCCGATGCGGCCGAAAAAGCCGAAGAAGCCCAAGGATACCACGGCGGCACCGCCGGCCGCCGATTCAGCGTTCCCGAGCCCCGGCCAAGCGGCTCCGCCGCCTCCCGCCTCGCCCCGCTAGCTGCCTGGGCATGATTTTTCGGAAAACCGCGTCCCGCTTTTCAGCGATCATGCTCCCATTGCTTGCACCGCACCACGCAAACTGCGGATTGTGCAGGGATTGCAACGTGCCTAGATTGAGTTGGCGCACCGTCTCCTGTTGATGCGGCCAAGGCGCCAAAGGCACATCCGAAATGACCGAATCCGTAGCTACGCTTCCCGCATCGCTGTCGCGTCCGATGACCGACCCGTTTGGCCGGACTATCAGCTATCTGCGGGTGTCGGTCACCGATCGTTGCGATCTGCGCTGCTTTTATTGCATGTCGGAAGACATGACCTTCCTGCCGAAGGCCGATTTGCTGACGCTCGAGGAACTCGACCGGCTGTGTTCGGCATTCATCGCCAAGGGCGTGCGAAAGTTGCGCCTGACCGGCGGCGAGCCGCTGATGCGGCGCAACCTGATGTCGCTGGTGCGATCGCTCTCGCGCCACCTCGATTCCGGGGCGCTCAATGAACTGACGCTGACTACCAATGGCTCGCAACTCGCGCGCTTTGCAAACGAGCTGCGTGACTGCGGCGTGCGCCGCATCAACGTATCGCTGGATACGCTCGACCCGGCGAAATTCCGGGCCATCACCCGCTGGGGCGATCTCGACAAGGTTCTGGCCGGCATCGAGGCCGCGCGCTCGGCGGGGCTCGCCGTCAAGATCAATGCGGTCGCACTGAAGGGTTTGAACGAGGAGGAAATCCCTTCGCTGATGGAATGGGCGCACGGCAAGGGCATGGCGCTGACGCTGATCGAGGTGATGCCGATGGGCGACATCGGCGAAGGACGGATCGATCAATACGTGCCGTTGTCCCTGCTCCGCGCGCGGCTTGCCAAACAATACACGCTGACCGATCTCGACGACGACACCGGCGGGCCCGCACGCTATGTTCGCATCAACGAGACCGGCGGCAAGCTCGGCTTCATCACGCCGATGACACACAATTTCTGCGAGTCCTGCAACCGCGTGCGGATCACCTGTACCGGCACGCTGCACACCTGCCTCGGCCACGAAGATGCCTCCGATTTGCGCAAGCCGCTGCGCGCCTCCGCCGACAACGAACTGCTCGGCGCGGCGATCGACCGCGCCATCGGCCTGAAACCCAAGGGCCACGATTTCATCATCGATCGCCGGCACAATCGTCCCAGTGTCAGCCGCCACATGAGCGTTACCGGCGGTTGAGAATTTGCCGGCGGGCGGCGGTCTGCCCCAAGGGCTAATTCCCTTTCAATATCAACAAACTTCCGATTGACGGCGGGGCTCGCCGCTGATTTGGTGCGGCTGCCTCACGCCATCCTGGCTCGATAAGCCTGTGCGCCCGATCGGAGCAGCGAAGACGGCAAAGGCGCAATTGGGGGAGGAACTATCGTTGCAATCGCTCCTGAAAATGAGCCGCGGGATCGATGCGTTCACGCGGTGGACGGGCAAGCGCGTGGCATGGCTGATCCTGGTCGCCGTGGTGGTCTCGGCAGTCAATGCCATCGTCCGGAAAACCCTGGATACATCGTCGAACTCCTGGCTTGAACTGCAGTGGGTGCTGTTCAGCATCGTTTTCCTGCTGTGTTCGCCATGGACGCTGCTCGACAACGAGCACATTCGCATCGACATCGTGAACAATCTGCTGCCGAAACGGGTGCGCGACGTTATCGATCTGATCGGCCATGTGTTCTTCCTGCTGCCGTTGACCATCGTGATGATCATCACCGGCGGCCCGTTCTTCCGGCGCTCATTCGAGATCAACGAGCAGTCGGGCAACGCCGGCGGCCTTCCCCAATGGCCCACCAAGTCGCTGATCATCATCGGATTCGCATTTCTCTTCGTTCAAGGCATATCCGAGATCATCAAGCGCGTCGCGGTCATGCGCGGGCTAATTCCCGATCCACACGCATCGCAGGTGCATGCTCTCGAAGCCGAGGTTGAACACCTCGTCGAGGCGATCGAAAAACGCTGATCGTCGGTCGCGATCGCAGGGGGACGAGATGACTGCTTTTCTTATCGCAAATATGGCGCCGATCATGTTTGCGTCGCTGGTGATCGTGCTGCTGCTCGGCTATCCGGCAGCATTCTCGCTCGGCGCGGTGGGGCTTATCTACGCCGTTGCCGGCATAGCGCTCGGCGAATTCCACCCGGACTTTCTGCAGGCATTGCCCGAGCGCGTCTACGGCGTGATGAGCAACGACACGCTGCTCGCGATCCCGTTCTTTACGTTCATGGGCCTCGTGCTGGAGCGGTCGGGCATGGCAGAGGATCTGCTCGACACCATCGGGCAGTTGTTCGGCACCATCCGTGGTGGCCTGGCCTACGCCGTGGTTTTCGTCGGTGCGCTGCTCGCGGCGACCACGGGCGTCGTCGCGGCTTCCGTGATCTCGATGGGGCTGATTTCGCTGCCGATCATGCTGCGCTACGGCTACGACCGGCGGATGGCCACCGGGATTATCGCCGCCTCCGGCACGCTGGCACAAATCATTCCGCCGTCGCTGGTGCTGATCGTGATGGCTGACCAACTCGGCAAATCGGTCGGCGACATGTATGAGGGAGCCTTCATTCCGGGATTGGTACTTGCCGGTCTTTATGCCGGATACGCATTCCTGGTCGCGCTGATATTTCCCAAGGCGGCGCCGGGCCTGCCCACAGAGGCCATCGGCTTTCGTGAAAAAGATGGCAGCCGCGGCCTGTTTTCGCTCGGCATGCTCGCCCTTGCCAGCGTCGCCTTCGGATGGTTCATGATGCGGAACTCCGATACGCACGGCGCCGACTTCATCGTGCTCAGCATGTTCTTCGGCATCCTGTTCGCATTCTTCGTCGCCGTGCTGAACTGGGTCCTCGACAAGCTCACCGGCTTGCGCTTCCTCTCCGCGATGGCGCAGCAGACCACGTTTGTGATGGTGCCGCCGCTGTTCCTGATCTTCCTTGTGCTCGGCACTATCTTCATCGGCGTCGCAACGCCGACGGAAGGCGGCGCCATGGGCGCCGCAGGCGCGATCATTCTCGGCGCCGCCAAGCGCCGGTTGAGCTGGGATTTGATCCGTCAGGCGACCGAATCCACCGCCAAGTTGTCGGCATTCGTTATCTTCATTCTGGTCGGCGCGCGGGTTTTTTCGCTGACCTTCTATGGGGTGAATGGCCATGTCTGGGTCGAAAACCTGCTGACCTCCCTGCCCGGCGGCCAAGTCGGTTTTCTCATCTTCGTCAATTTTTTCGTGTTCATTCTCGCCTTCTTTTTGGACTTCTTCGAACTCGCCTTCATCATCATCCCGCTGCTTGGACCTGCGGCGGAAAAGCTGGGCATCGACCTGATCTGGTTCGGCGTCATTCTCGGCGTCAACATGCAGACCTCGTTCATGCACCCTCCGTTCGGGTTTGCGCTATTCTACCTGCGTTCGGTAGCGCCAAAGGAATCCTATCTCGACCGCGTCACCGGCAAGCGGATGGAGCCGGTCACCACCGGTCAGATCTATTGGGGCGCGGTGCCGTTCGTCCTGATCCAGGTCGTCATGGTGCTGCTGGTCATCATCTTCCCGTCGATGGTGATGCATTACAAAGGCGCCGCTTCGACAATCGATCCAAATACCATCAAGATCGAGATTCCGCAGATCGACCAGCCGCCACTGGATTTCGGGCCGCCAAGGAACTGATCGCGGTTTTTTGCCCTCAGCAGGCCGGTCAGACATCTGATCGAAAACGTCCAGTACCGGCGGCTTCACTGAAGAGCGCCGCGATTGTCGGAGCAGTGCCCGCGACAGGGAACCCCGGAGCATGGCTCGGC
>JBAVEE010000668.1:0-2954 GCA_049587575.1 Bradyrhizobium sp. | reverse complement strand
GGATATAGGCCTGGGTGCCGTCGGTGTATTTCACCAGCGCAATGAAGGCGGTGCGATTCGGATCGTATTCCAGCCGCTCGACGGTCGCCGGCATATCGATTTTGGTACGCTTGAAATCGACAATACGATAGGACTGCTTGTGGCCGCCGCCGCGAAAACGCACGACCATGCGTCCGGTGTTGTTGCGGCCGCCCGAGGAATGCTTGCCCTCGGTCAGCGCCTTGACCGGCTTGCCCTTGTAGAGCGCCGAACGATCGACCATCACCAGCTGGCGCTGGCCCGGTGTCGTGGGGTTGAATGTTTTCAATGCCATCGTCGTATCGCCTTATAGCCCGGTGGTAACGTCGATGCGGTGGCCCTCTTCGAGGGTCACAATCGCGCGCTTCACGTCCGACTGCGAACCGAACTGACCGCGGAAGACCTTGGTCTTACCCTTGCGCACCAGCGTGTTCACGCTCTTGACCTTGACGTCGAACAGCTTCTCGACGGCTTCCTTGATCTGCGGCTTGGTGGCCTTGCTCGCGACCTTGAACACAACCTTGTTGTGTTCGGATGCCATCGTCGCCTTTTCGGTGACGACGGGAGCAACGATGACGTCGTAGTGGCGCGGATCGATATTCTTCATTTGAAGCGCGCCTCCAACGCATCGAGCGCCGCCTTGGTCAGCACCAGCTTCTGACGGCGCAGAATGTCATAGACGTTGATGCCCTGGATCGGCAGCACGTCGATGTTCGGAATGTTGCGGGCGGCAGTGGCGAACCCGTTGTGCAGCTCGGCGCCGTCGATGATCAGCGCGTTGGTCAGACCGAGACCCGAAAAGTGTCCGATCAGCGCCTTGGTCTTGGCGGCCTCGAGCGTTGCCGATTCGATCACGATCAGGCCGCCGTCCCTGGCCTTGGCCGAGAGCGCATGGCGCAGCGCCAGCGCGCGAACCTTCTTCGGCAGCGCGAACGCATGGGAGCGTACCACGGGGCCGAAAGCACGGCCACCGCCGCGGAACTGCGGTACCCGGGCCGAGCCGTGACGTGCGCCGCCAGTGCCCTTCTGCTTGTACATCTTCTTGCCGGTGCGCCAGACATCGGCGCGCCCCTGCGTCTTGTGCGTCCCGGCCTGGCGCTTCGCCAGCTGCCAGTTGACGCAGCGCTGGATGATATCCTTGCGCGGCTCCAGACCGAAAATCGCATCGGAGAGCTGAACCGAACCAGCCGCCTTGCCTTCAAGCGTTGTGACTTTCAATTCCATCTCACACGCCCTCCTGCTCGGCCGGCGCAGCCGCAGCCTGCTCGCCGCCGCCATCAGCAAGACGGAACTTGCCCGGCTTCGGCGCGTCTTTCGGCAACGCCTTCTTCACGGCATCACGCACCGCGATCCATCCGCCCTTGGAGCCGGGAACGGCGCCTTCGACCAGGATCAAACCGCGTTCGACATCGGTCTGCACCACACGCAGATTGAGCGTGGTGATGCGATCGACGCCCATGTGACCGGGCATCTTCTTGTTCTTGAAGGTCTTGCCGGGATCCTGGCGTCCGCCGGTCGAACCGATCGAACGATGCGAAACCGACACACCGTGGGTGGCGCGAAGTCCGCCGAAATTCCAGCGCTTCATGCCGCCGGCGAAACCCTTACCGACCGAGGTGCCGGTGACGTCGACGAACTGACCGACCACGAAATGATCGGCCTGAATTTCGGCGCCGACCGGGATCAGCGCGTCTTCCGACACGCGGAACTCGGTGACCTTGCGCTTGGGCTCGACCTTGGCGACCGCGAACTGGCCGCGTTCCGCCTTCGGCAGATAGACGGTCTTGCGCGTGCCAGATCCGAGCTGCAGCGCGACATAACCGTTCTTCTCGGTCGTGCGGTGACCCAACACCTGGCAATTGCCCAGCTTCAGCACGGTCACAGGGATATGTTCGCCGGTCTCTGTAAAGACCCGCGTCATCCCGACCTTTTGTGCGATCACTCCGGAGCGCATCGGCGTGCTTCCTGTTCTTTCTGTCCGCTATCGTTCGGACTGGAGCTAAAAGTTAGAGCTTGATTTCGACGTCGACACCGGCGGCCAGGTCGAGCTTCATCAGCGCGTCCACGGTCTGCGGTGTCGGATCGACAATGTCGAGAAGACGCTTGTGCGTGCGCATCTCGAATTGCTCGCGACTCTTCTTGTCGACATGCGGCGAACGGTTGACGGTGAACTTCTCGATGCGGGTCGGCAGCGGAATGGGTCCGCGAACCTGAGCACCGGTCCGCTTCGCCGTGTTCACGATCTCACGCGTCGACGAATCGAGAATTCGATGGTCGAACGCCTTGAGACGTATCCGAATATTCTGGCCGTTCATTGCCGTTGTCTTTCTTTGTCGTCGTACTTGCGAATGGCGAGTAGCGAACAGATCCGCCCGCTACTCCCTATTCGCACGCTTACTCGATGATGCTTGCGACGACGCCGGCACCGACGGTGCGGCCGCCTTCACGGATCGCGAAGCGCAGCTTCTCTTCCATCGCGATCGGCACGATCAGGTGCACTTCCATCGCGATGTTGTCGCCCGGCATCACCATCTCGGTGCCTTCGGGCAGATGCACGACGCCGGTCACGTCGGTGGTGCGGAAGTAGAACTGCGGCCGGTAGTTGGTGAAGAACGGGGTGTGACGTCCGCCCTCTTCCTTGGTGAGGATGTACGCCTCGGCCTTGAACTTGGTGTGCGGCTTGACCGAACCCGGCTTGCACAGCACCTGACCGCGCTCGACTTCCTCGCGCTTGGTGCCGCGCAGCAGCGCGCCGATGTTGTCGCCGGCCTGGCCCTGGTCGAGCAGCTTGCGGAACATCTCGACGCCCGTGACGATGGTCTTCTGGGTATCGCGAAGGCCAACGATCTCGATTTCCTCGCCGACCTTGATGATGCCGCGCTCAACGCGCCCGGTGACCACGGTGCCGCGGCCCGAGATCGAGAACACGTCTTCCA
>JBAVEE010000667.1:0-1626 GCA_049587575.1 Bradyrhizobium sp. | reverse complement strand
TGCTGGGCTTCCGGCTTTCCGACTACATCGAGAAGCCGTTCCGCGCCTACTTCTTTCATATCAACCCGCGGCATCACTCGCTTGCGCTGATCGAGACCGGCAACGACGGCATGCATCATCTGATGGTGGAGCTGTTCTCGCTCGACGACGTCGGCCAGTCCTACGACATCGCCTTGGACGAGCCCGAGCGCGTCAACGTCACGCTCGGCCGTCATACCAACGATCTCATGACGTCGTTTTACGCAAAGACACCCTCCTCGTTCATGATGGAATGCGGCTGGGGCGGCCGCGAGATCGATCCCGCGACATGGCAGCCGGTCGAGATGCATGCCGGCCCGAGCCTGTGGGGACACGAACGCGTCTGGCTGCCGCCAGCCGACCGCGACGTGGCGCGCGAGATGCGGCTGCGCGCGGCAGCGGCCGGCCTGCGGGCGCCGGTCCAGGTCATCGAGGGAAACTACAAGCTGATGCCGGGGGCCTGTCCGTGGTGGGACGGGGTGCGCAAGGAAACGTCCTGAGAAACCGCCGCCCGATTACGTGGCCGCGGGTCTGCTAGCGATAACAGCCCTGTTCGATCTCTTCGATCAGGCTCCGCGCCGTCGGCTGCCAGCCGAGCTGCCGCGCGCGGACCGCACGCACCCGGCTGTTCGAAGCCATGGTGTCCTCGGCGAGGCCCTCGCCCCATTCGGAGGCCGCCTCTTCCATGGACATCGCCGATGGCGCCGCCACATGGCCCAGCATGCGATTGATGGCCTCGCAAACCTCGCGCATCGAATTTTCGCCGTTCTCGGCGAAGAAGAACGCCCCGGCAGGCGCCTGCTCGATGGCAAGCGCATAGAGCGTCACCAGATCGTCGATATGGACGTTCGACCAGATGTTCTCCCCTGGCCCGGCATGGGCCGCGCAACCTCGTTTTCCGGCGAGGCCGATCAGCAGGGGCACCTGCATGCTGTGCGGCTCGAGGCCGCGGCCGAGGCCGTAGATCAGGCTCGGACAGATGATGACCGGACGGCACCCCTTGTCGCGGTAAGAGAGAACGAGATCGTTCAACGCGACCCGGGCTGCGCGGGCGGGCGAAGGGGAAATGGGTGAACTTTCGTCAAAGATCGCGTCGGATCGCCGGCCCCTGGCGCGCGTGCCGACGATGCTCGATCCCGAGGTGTGCATGAACAGCTTGCCGCTTCCGGCCAGAGCGCCAAGCAGGGCAGCGACCGCGCCATGGTGATCGGCGCTCGCCGCATTGATGACGATGTCGGCGGCCTGTGCCGCTTGCGCCAGGAGTTTCCCGTCATCGAGCGTTCCCAGCAACGGCCGGATGCCCCGGGCGCGAACCGCATCGGCCTTCTCGGCGGAGCGGACCAGGCCGGTCACCTGGTGTCCGGCGGCAACGAGATGAGCGGCAACCGATCCGCCGATATAGCCGGACGCCCCCGTGCAAAAGACCTTCATTCCGGCCCTGATCGCCTTGCGTCATTGCGAGCGAAGCGAAGCAATCCATCGAGCCGCAGCTGAAGAATGGATTGCTTCGTCGCTTCGCTCCTCGCAATGACGATGCCCTGCTATGACCTCTCTTTTCAAATGCCATTCAAGGAATCCCCATGTCAGCCAATAACGCGCTCCACATTG
>JBAVEE010000666.1:0-9530 GCA_049587575.1 Bradyrhizobium sp. | reverse complement strand
GAACAGTTTTTCGATCGCGGCGGCGTCGAGCGAATGAAACACCAGAACGCGCGCCCGCGACAACAGCGCCGCGTTGAGCTCGAACGAGGGATTTTCGGTGGTGGCGCCGACCAGCACCACGGTGCCGTCTTCCATCACGGGCAGAAACGAATCCTGCTGCGCGCGATTGAACCGATGCACCTCGTCGACGAACAGCAGCGTTCCCTTGCCCATCTCTCGCCGGGCGCGGGCCGCATCGAACGCCTTTTTCAGATCGGCAACCCCGGAAAACACCGCCGAGAGCTGTTCGAAATGCAGTTCAGTGGCATCCGCCAGAAGCCGCGCCACCGTGGTCTTGCCAGTGCCCGGCGGTCCCCAGAAGATCAGCGAGCCCAGCGTGCGCGTCGCCAGCATGCGCGTCAGCGCGCCATCCGGCCCCAGAATGTGATCCTGCCCGACGACATCCGACAGCGTCCGCGGACGTAATCTGTCGGGGAGCGGATGCGGCGCATCCTGCTCCATCCCCGCGGCGGCGAACAGGTTGGCACTCTCGCGTGGTCGTTTCGGACTCATCCGCCCAGCGTGACGCTGATCTGCTGGCCCCCGCGCACCAGCGTGATCCGCCAGAGCCGCGCTGAGTCGCGCGTCGCCTTTTCGAGATCGCTGGTCTTGAGAATTTTCTGATTGTTGACGGCCAGGATGATGTCTCCCTTCTGGAAACCAACCTGGGCGGCCGTTCCGCCATCGGCCAGGCCGGTCACCACGACCCCTTCGGTGTCCGCATCCAGACGCAGCTCATCGGCGACGGCAGGCGAGATGTTGGCAACTTTCGCCCCCTGGAACGGCGAACGCGTCGTCAGGACGATTTCGTTGCGACCGGTATCGGGCGCGGTTTCCAGCGGCACCGTCAGCTTCACCGCCTTGCCGGCGCGCTGCACGTCGATCTGCGAAGTACCGCCGAGCGGTCGCGTCGCAAAACGGTAATCGAAGGCATTGGGATCGTCGACCGCCTGCCCGTCAATCGCGACGATCAGATCGGACAGCTTGAGTCCGGCCCGTTCCGCCGGGCTGTGCGGAACAACATTGGCGACCAGCGCGCCGCTCGGCAGGCGAAGCCCCAAAGTCTCGGCGATCTCCGGCGTCACCGCCTGCAGACGCGCGCCAAGCCAGGGCCGCTTGACGGCCTTGCCGCCGGTCTTCGCCGAAGCCACCACGACGCGCACCATGTTGGCCGGAATCGCAAAGCCGATGCCCTGCGATCCGCCGGAGCGCGAGAAGATCGCGGTGTTGATGCCGGCGAGCTTGCCGGTCATGTCGACCAACGCGCCGCCCGAATTGCCCGGGTTGATCGCAGCATCGGTCTGAATGAAGAACTGGTAGTCGGTGATGCCGACCTGGGTGCGCGCCAGCGCCGAGATGATGCCGTGGGTCACGGTCTGCCCGACGCCGAAGGGATTGCCGATCGCGAGCACGACGTCGCCGACCGAGAGTTCATCGGAGTTGGCAAAATCGAGCGTCGGAAATTTCTCGTGCACGCCCTTGAGCCGCAATACCGCCAGATCGCTGTGAGGGTCCTTGAGAACGATCTCGGCCTCGAATTCCCGCTTGTCCGAGAGCGATACCTTGACCTCGTCGGCGCCTTCGATGACATGAACGTTGGTCACGACCAGACCGGACGGGTCCACCATCACGCCCGATCCAAGCGACCTCTGCATCTGTTCGGGCTGCTGACCCGGCACGCCGAAGAACCGGCGGAAGATCGGGTCGTCCAGCAACGGATTGCGGTCCTGCACCACCTTGGCGGCGTAGACGTTGACAACAGCCGGCTGCACGCGCTGCACGATCGGCGCGTAAGACAGCCTCAGCTCCGCCTGCGAGGCCGGCACGCGCCGGTCCTGTGACATTGCCGGGGCCGCAGCCAACAGGACGATCAATGCCGTAAAAAAGCGAACCGCAGTCATGAAAGGATTCCCTGAGATGGTGGGACGAATATAGGCTTGCCGAGGTGCGAATTGAAGTCACGGAACGGTCAGCCCGGCCGGTTATGGACCCGATTCGGCTTCGCAAGCGGTCGGGCTTTGCTCAATCCTTGCAATTCCAGCCGTTCGGCAACAGGTAGTAACAAAGGACCGGCCGTGTTTTGCCGCAAACCCCAGGGAGAACCACCAGATGAAGGCCGTCGGATACAAGAAGTCGCTTCCCGTCGACGCCGCCGATGCCCTGATCGATTTCGAGACCGCCAAGCCGGAACCGAAGGGCCGCGACATCCGCGTGGCCGTCAGGGCGATTTCCGCCAATCCGGTCGATTACAAGGTGCGCAAGCGTGCCGCCCCGCCCGAGGGCGAAACCAGGATCCTGGGCTACGATGCCGCCGGGATCGTGGATTCGGTCGGCGCAGACGTAACGCTGTTCAAACCCGGCGACGAGGTCTTCTACGCCGGCTCGATCCTGCGGCAAGGCACCAACTCGGAATTTCACCTGGTCGATGAGCGCATCGTCGGCCGCAAACCACAGACGCTGTCGTTCGCGCAGGCCGCCGCCCTTCCCCTCACCTCGATCACCGCCTGGGAACTGCTGTTCGACCGGCTCGGTGCCGTGCCCGGGAAAAGCGTCGATCCGCGCACGCTGTTGATCGTGGGCGGCGCCGGCGGCGTCGGCTCGATCCTGATCCAGCTTGCGCGCCGCCTCACCGGCCTGACTGTTGTGGCAACGGCGTCCCGGCCGGAATCCCGAAAGTGGTGTCTCGATCTCGGCGCCCATGCCGTCGTCGATCATTCAAAACCGATGAAGGAGCAGATCGAGATACTGAAAGTCCCGCCGGTTGCCCTGGTCGCAAGCCTCACCAGCACCGACCAGCACTACAAGGCGCTGGCGGAGCTGATGGCGCCGCAGGGAAAATATGGATTGATCGACGATCCCCCGGAATTCAACGTCAGTGCGTTCAAAGGCAAGGCGATCTCGATTCACTGGGAATCGATGTTCACCCGCTCGTCGTTCCAGACGCCCGACATGATCGCTCAGCACGACCTGCTCAACGACGTCGCCGACCTCATCGACAAGGGCGTGCTGCGCACCACGCTCGATCAGAGCTTTGGCACCATCAACGCCGCCAACCTCAAGCGCGCCCATGCGCTGCTGGAATCCGGCCAGTCGCGCGGCAAGATTGTGCTGGAGGGGTGGTAGAGGTTCGGCGCAATCAGGCAGCCGCGGGCTCGCTGCCCAGGATATCCGACAGCGCCGACAACAGCCGGTCGATTTGTCCGTCTGTGCCCACGGTTATTCGCAGATAGTCCGAGATACGAGGAGCGGGAAAATGGCGGACGATCACCGCCCGTTGGCGCAGCGCGGCGGCCAGCGCAGCACCCTCATGCGCGGGATGACGCGCGAAGACGAAGTTGGCGGAGGACGGCAGTACTTCGAAGCCAAGCATGAGCAGTCCGCGGTTTAGCCGCTCTCGGCCTTCGATCACGCGAACCCGGCTCTGCTGAAAATAAGCTTCGTCATCCAGAGAGGCGATGGCACCGGCCTGGGCGGGCCGGCCAAGAGGATAGGAGTTGAAGCTGTCCTTCACCCGGGTGAGCGCCTCGACCAGATCGGCGTCGCCGATCGCATAGCCGACCCGCAGCCCGGCCAGAGCCCGGGACTTGGACATGGTTTGAACGACCAGGAGGTTCGGGTGGGAGACGACCAGCGGAATCGCGGTCTCGGCGCCGAAATCAACATAGGCCTCGTCGATCACCACGGGGGCGTCAGGGTGCTGCTCCAGCAGGGTAGCGATCTCGGCCCGTGACAACGCAATCCCTGTTGGCGCGTTCGGATTGGGCATGATGAGCGCGCCGGCCGGCCGGCGATAATCGGCAACGCGGATTTGCATGGCCTGATCAAGCGGCACGGCCTCGTACGCGATGCCGAACAGGCGGCAATAGACCGGGTAGAAACTGTAGGTGATGTCCGGGAAAAGCAACGGCGCATCGTGCTTGAGCAAAGCTGCGAAGGCGTGCGCCAGCACCTCGTCCGAGCCGTTGCCGACGAACACCTGCTCGGGTCGTACCTGGTGGTAGGTGGCCAAGGCAGCCCGCAACGCGGTGGCCTGCGGGTCCGGATACAGGCGAAGCGTACCAGTCGCCTCGCCGCGGATCGCTTCCAACGCGCGCGGGGAAGGGCCGATTGGATTTTCATTGGTATTGAGCTTGACCAGTTCCGCCATGCGGGGCTGCTCGCCCGGCACATAGGGCTTCAGGTCGTGCGTCAAGCGGCTCCAGAATCGGCTCATTTTTCGGTCCAGATCGCCGCGATCCTACGTCGCCGCCACCACGCCTTCCACTGGAATCAGGCAGCGTCCGACGATGTTCGGGCGTTTCGCATATTCCGGCGACGCGCATTGCCATGGCGACGCCAACAAAAAAGCGGCGCCGAGGCGCCGCTTTTCAAAAACCCGATTTGAGAGAGCTTACGCGGCTTCCGCGGTCTTTTCCTGCACCGGGCCGGAATCGAGGCCCTTGGCGTCGACGTCGCGGTCGACGAATTCGATCACCGCCATCGGCGCGTTGTCGCCGTAGCGGAAGCCGGCCTTGATGATGCGGGTGTAGCCGCCCTGGCGGTCCTTGTAGCGGGCCGCGAGCACGTCGAACAGTTTCCTGGTCTGGTCGAGATCGCGCATCTCGGAGATCGCCTGACGGCGCATCGCAAGACCGCCCTTCTTGCCGAGCGTGACGAGCTTCTCCACGATCGGGCGCAATTCCTTGGCCTTCGGCAGCGTGGTGACGATCTGTTCGTGCTTGATCAGCGCAGCGCACATATTGGCGAACATCGCGCGCCGATGCTCGGCGGTGCGGTTGAGTTTCCGATGAACCTTGCCGTGACGCATGATATATTCCTCGATACTTGTTCTGTCGCGACGGCTCGTCGGACAATCTGCTCAGGTGGGCCGCCTGCGTTCGCCCAAAATGCCATGGCCGGGAAACCCAGCGCGAAGCGTGCTTCGCGCTCTCGCCCGGCCAGGCTCAATCAGTAATGATCCTCGAAGCGCTTGGCGAGTTCGTCGATATTTTCCGGCGGCCAGCCCGGCACTTCCATGCCGAGGTGCAGTCCCATCTGGGCCAGCACTTCCTTGATCTCGTTCAGCGACTTGCGGCCGAAATTCGGGGTACGGAGCATTTCCGCTTCCGACTTCTGCACGAGATCGCCGATGTAGACGATGTTGTCGTTCTTCAGGCAGTTGGCCGAACGCACCGAAAGCTCGAGTTCGTCGACCTTCTTGAGGAAGGCGGGGTTGAAGGCGAGATCCGGAATGATCTCCTGCGCGACTTCCTTGCGGGGCTCTTCGAAATTGACGAACACGTTGAGCTGGTCCTGCAGGATGCGGGCGGCATAGGCCACAGCGTCGTCCGGCGAGATCGCACCGTTGGTCTCGATCGTCATCGTCAGCTTGTCATAGTCGAGGATCTGGCCCTCGCGGGTGTTCTCGACCTTGTAGGAGACCTTGCGCACCGGGGAGAACAGGCTGTCGACGGGGATCAAGCCGATGGGCGCGTCCTCGGGACGATTGCGCTCGGCGGCGACATAGCCCTTGCCCGACGCGACCGTGAATTCCATGCGGATCTCCGCGCCCTCGTCGAGGGTGCAGATCTGCAGGTCCGGATTGAGCACGGTGACGTCGCCGACCGTCTGGATGTCGCCGGCGGTCACAACACCCGGGCCCTGCTTCTTCACGACCATGCGCTTGGGGCCTTCGCCCTGCATCTTGATCGAGATGTCCTTGATGTTCAGCACGATGTCGGTGACGTCCTCTCGAACGCCCGCGATCGAGGAGAACTCATGCAGCACGCCGTCGATATGCACCGACTGCACCGCTGCACCCTGCAGCGACGACAGCAGGATGCGGCGCAGCGCGTTGCCCAGCGTCTGGCCAAAGCCGCGCTCGAGCGGCTCGGCGATCAGGGTCGCAAAACGGATCGGGTCGGTGCCCGGCGTCACCTGCAGCTTGTTCGGCCGGATAAGTTCTTGCCAATTTTTCTGGATCGTCACTGTTTCACCCATGGGCCAGCTGATTTGCCAAATAAATCACTGGCGTTGGAGACCTGCGGATCAGTCCGCGGCTTGCAATTCTTCTCAAAACCATCGCAGGCGGCAGAGCCGCCCGCGGTCGATGCATCAAACCCGCCGGCGCTTGCGCGGACGGCAGCCATTGTGCGGGATCGTCGTCACGTCGCGGATCGACGTAACGGTGAAGCCCGCAGCTTGCAGCGCGCGAAGCGCCGATTCGCGTCCCGAACCCGGGCCGGCAACTTCAACCTCCAGGGTGCGCATGCCGTGTTCCTGCGCCTTCTTGGAGACGTCTTCGGCCGCGACCTGCGCGGCATAAGGTGTCGACTTGCGCGATCCCTTGAAGCCCATCGTTCCCGCCGACGACCAGGCAATGGTGTTGCCCTGCGCATCGGTGATGGTGATGGTCGTGTTGTTGAACGACGAATTCACGTGCGCCACGCCGGAGGCAATGTTCTTGCGCTCACGGCGGCGTACGCGGGTGGCTTCCTTGCCCATTCCAGAACCTTTCCTAAAGATCTCAACGCCGCCGTAATGCCAGCGGCTACACCTGACGAGCGAGTTGTGAATGGCGAGCAGCGAATAGCAGGGTGCAGCCCCTACTCGCCATTCGCTATCCCTGTTCGCCCAATTACTTCTTCTTGCCGGCGATCGACTTGGCCGGACCCTTGCGCGTGCGGGCGTTGGTATGGGTGCGCTGTCCGCGTACCGGCAGCCCGCGGCGATGGCGCAAGCCGCGATAGCAGCCGAGATCCATCAAGCGCTTGATGTTCATGCCGGTCTCGCGACGCAGATCGCCTTCGACCATATAGTCGCGGTCGATCACTTCACGGATTTGCAGCACTTCCTGATCGCTCAACTGATTGACGCGGCGATCATCGGGAATCTTGACCTTCTCCATGATCTCGGCGGCATTCTTCTGGCCGATGCCATGGATGTACTGGAGCGCGATCAGTACGCGCTTGTTGGTCGGAATATTCACACCGGCAATACGGGCCACGAACTTCTCTCCTGTCGCCGATCCCAGTGGGAAGCGGCCATTTTTTGCTATCTCGGGCGGGTGTTCACAAACGCGAACACGACGCCCTTCCCCTTGACTGTCTCGGGGCCCGGCATCGTCTGAAAAACTATCCGACTGGATACGGGGCTTATTAAAGGATTCAACCTGGTTTCGTCAACCGTCTCTATGCTTTAGCTCGCTTTTTCGTGACCTTTTTCGTGCTTTTCTTGGCTTTCGGGCTTTTCTTGGCCTTCCCCGCAGGGCGCTTCCTGGAACCCGAGGACGGCTTGCGAGAGGCGCTCTTTGCGCTCTTGGAGGCCGATTTCCCGGCCTTCCCGGCTTTCCGGGCGACTTTGGCGGCCTTTTTCGGGGCGGCAGCGCCCCGGGAGGAGCTTGAGGCCTTCTTGGCGCCCCTTGCCGCCGGCATGGTTTTGCCGGCCTTTTGCGATGCTTTGGTTTCCACCGCGCCGATGGCGGCGAGGATTCGGTTAATCTCCCGCGTGACGTGCTCGATGGTCATCATGCCATCGACCGTCAGCAATTTGCGACGTTCCGAATAATAGTGGATCAACGGCTCGGTCAGCGCACGGTAACTCGCCAGCCGTTTGGTCAGCACCTCCGAGGTGTCGTCGACCCGCACTTCCTCGCCGCGCTCCCGCATCTCCGCGACCCGGGTTTCAACCCGCTGCAGCAGCGCGCTTTCATTGACGCGAAGCTCGATCACGGCGTCGAGCTTGATGTGCTTCTTCTTCAGCAGCTCATCCAGCGCCTCGGCCTGCGGCACGGTGCGCGGGAATCCGTCAAGGATAAAGCCGTTGGCCGCGTCCGGCTGGTCCAGCCGGTCGGAGATGATTCCGATCACGATATCGTCCGGCACCAAGCCGCCTGAGGCCATGATGTCCTTGGCCTTGAGGCCGACCGGAGTCTGCGCCGCCACCGCGGCGCGCAGCATCTCGCCGGTCGAAAGTTGAACGATGCCGTAGCGATGGATCAGCCGTTGGGCCTGGGTGCCCTTGCCCGATCCCGGCGGGCCGAGAAGAATCAGTCTCATATGCGTTCGCCCCCCGACCGGGTGAGCGATTGACCGCACACCCAAAATTCAAAATAAACAACAGCGCCAACCACAATCAACGCCGGGCGCGAATGGCGAAAGCGACGCAACGCGCAAGTCGCAGCGTCAGCGGCGACGTCCTCGCAACTTCGACTTCCTGATCAGCCCTTCATACTGGTGGGCGAGCAGATAGCCCTGCACCTGGGCCACGGTATCCATCGTCACGCTGACCACGATCAACAGCGACGTCCCGCCGAAGTAGAACGGCACCGAGGCGTAGGAAATCAGAATTTCCGGGATCAGGCACACGATCGCGAGGTAGATCGCGCCGAGCACCGTGATCCGCGACAGCACGTAATCGATATACTCGGCGGTGCGCTCGCCCGGCCGGATACCGGGAATGAAGCCGCCATGCTTTTTGAGATTATCGGCGGTCTCGGTCGGGTTGAACACGATCGCGGTGTAGAAGAACGCGAAGAACACGATCAGCGCCAGATAGAGAATCAGGAACAGCGGCCGGCCGTGGCCGAGCTGGGTGGTGATCCACTGAAACCATTCAGGACCGCGGCCGGCGTTAAAATTGGCAACCGTGGTCGGCAGCAGGAGCAGCGAGGAAGCGAAGATCGGGGGAATCACGCCCGACGTATTCAGCTTGAGCGGCAGATGCGAGGACTGGCCTTCGAACATCTTGTTGCCGACCTGGCGCTTCGGATACTGGATCAAAAGCCGCCGCTGCGCGCGCTCCATGAACACGATGAACGCGATCACCGCGACCGCCATCACGATCACGACCAGGATCAGGCCGGTGGACAACGCGCCCTGACGGCCGAGCTCCAGCATGTTGGCGAGCGCCGAGGGCAATTCCGCGACGATGCCGGCGAGAATGATCAGCGAAATACCGTTGCCGATGCCGCGCGAGGTGATCTGCTCGCCGAGCCACATCAGGAACATGGTGCCGCCGGTCAGCGTGATCGCGGTAGAAAGACGGAAGAACAGGCCGGGGTCGCTGACGACATTGCCGGCGCCCTCAAGTCCGACCGCGATGCCATAGGACTGGAACGCGGCCAGGATCACGGTGAGATAGCGGGTGTACTGGTTCAGCGTCTTGCGGCCCGCCTCGCCTTCCTTCTTCAGCGCCTCGAGCTGCGGCGAAACCGTGGTCAGGAGCTGAATGATGATGGAGGCCGAAATATACGGCATGATGTTCAGCGCAAAGATCGCCATGCGGTGAATGCCGCCGCCGGCGAACATGTTGAACATCCCCAGAATACCGCCGGCCTGGGAATTGAAGATTTGATTCCAGGCGTTCGGATCGATGCCGGGCAGCGGGATGTAGGTGCCAAGCCGGTACACAAGCAGCGCACCCAGTGTAAACCAGATCCGCTTCTTCAACTCGTCGGCCTTCGCCAGCGCGCCGAAGTTCAGATTTGCCGCTAATTGTTCCGCTGCTGAGAC
>JBAVEE010000665.1:0-5308 GCA_049587575.1 Bradyrhizobium sp. | reverse complement strand
GCGGGGAATCGGCGCGCTGGCCGCGACGATATTCGAGCGGTCGACCGGCGAGGTGGAGGCCGGCGCGTAGGCCAGCGCCTGGAACGCGGCGGAAACACTGGCGGTCGATTGCGGATCGGCCGAGGCGAGCGCCCGGCGGGCGTTGATGGCGGCGACTTGCGCGGCAGTGGCCTGTTTCGGTGACGCGGGCGTATCGCCCCAGAAGCCGCGGGCGCTGATGATGTCAGCCGGCGTCTGCGGCTTCGCCTCGGCCTTGTCGGCGGGGGCTGCCTGCCTGGATTTTCCGGACTGCACGATCTGCGCGTCGGCGGAGGCCAACTGGAAGGTCGAGCCCGCCGGCTTTGCGCGCGGCATCGGCACCGGCTCGGCGGCTTTGGCAGCCGCGACGGCCGGCGCTGTCTTTTCCCGGGCAACGGACGCGGCCGAGCCTTCATCCTCTTCATCGTTCGTTTTGCGCCCGAACAGCCGTGCGAACAGGTTCGGCTTGCTCACCGTCGCAGCATCATCGCCATTACCGCGCCGTTCGATATCGGCGCGGGCCAATTCATATCCCTTCAGCGGGGTGCCATCGGAGGGGATATGCACCGTGCGCCCGTCCGGGAATACCCGGGCCAGCTGATCGTGGGTCATGCGCGGCCAGTGACGGATGCTGCCGGTATCAAGATGGACGAAAGGCGATCCCGAGGTCGGGTAGAAACCGACGCCGCCGCGCTGCAGCCGAAGGCCTGCGAATCGAATCTGCTCGAGCGGAACGTCCGGAATGAAGAAATCCATGGCGTGGCCGAGCATATGCTGGCTGAAGCGGGCCACCCCTGACGAACGGCGGCGAAGCATGGCGTTGGTGGCGGGGGAACGGTAGGAGGAGATGATCTGGATCGGCTTCTTGCCGTCGACATCGCGGTAGACCTCCCAGAGGATGTCGAACAGGTGACGATCCATCGTGGTCTGTTCCTGGCTGCGCCAGTCGCGGAGATAGTGGTTGAGCTGCTTCAGCGCCTCTTCATCGTATCGGCCGTCACGCTTGAAAGTGACGGTGAGGTCTTCGTCGGAATGGGTGTGGTGGAACGAAAGGGTGCGGGTCTCGTTCAGCGCGCTGGCGTCGTGGACCGAGCCGGCCCCGGCCAGGAGCAACAGGCATGACAGCCCGAAATGATATCCGGCCCTCGGCAAAGACGACAAATTGAATTGGCGTGCGCAATCAGCCAGCACGTATGAGCCCACCCAAAGACGACCGATCGAAGAACCCTTTCGCGACCCCGTGTGGCGAAAGAGGGTAAATGCAGCCTTAACGCGGAAGGGTTAATCGAGATTTACGCCCTTCTCCCAAAGTCGAACGCGCAGCTAATCCGCCGAGTGTGGCGAAAGATAGCCCATTGGCTAAATCCGGGTGGAGGATGGTTAATGTCAAAGGCCCCGTCGGAGCGGACGAGGCCTTTGATTTTGTTCAAGAATCCAGGCGCTTGGCCGTGCCAATCCGCTAGCGGTCGAACAGCCGACGCTGCTGCGGGCGGCGGCCCGGGAGTGCCGGAGGCGGAGTCGGCGCGCCAAACAGCCGTTCAAAGAACGAAGGCCCCGACGGCGACCACGAATTATCGCTGGCAAATCTGACGCCATCCGGCAGGTTGCCGGTCGGACGGACATAGTTAGGCTGGGAATGCGCGATCACATTCTCCAGATCCCTGTTCCTGCCGGAACGGAGCAGCGACAGCATGGTGGCGTCGCGGCCATAGACATCCTTGCGGAATTGCAGCGTGCCGGCGTCATCCACAAACGCCGTCTGGTAGGTGATGTTGACCGGTATCGGCGTCGGGAATTTGAGATCGATTTCGCTTTGCCCGTACATGCTGCGGATCTTGTCCGGCGTGTAATGTGCGTTCGGGTCGGTGATGTTGAGCAGGGTCGCGGCATATTGATCCGGATTCTGCACCCTCATGCAGCCGTGGCTGAACGCGCGCTCGTCCCGGGCGAACAAATTCTTGTCCGGCGTGTCGTGCTGATACACCAGGAACTTGTTCGGGAAATTGAAGCGGATGCGGCCGAGCGCGTTCCTTTCGCCGGGCGGCTGCGAAATATGGATGCTGCCGTCGCGGGCGCGATCGAGCTTCAAACCCATGCGTTCCAGCACGGTCGGGTCCTGCTGCAGCGCCGGCAGGTATTCGTTGTAGATGATCGACGGCGGCACGTTCCAGGTCGGATTGACCGTGATGAACTTCATCGTCTCCGTCAAAAGCGGCGTCGCGTGAACGCCGGGCTGGCCGGTCACGACCTTCGTGGTCCAGACCTGCGCGCCATTCTGCATCACCTTGAGGGTATAATCGGGGATGTTGAGAATGACATAGGCGTCGCCGATCGAGGGCGCGCCAAGGTCGCGCGGCAGCCAGCGCCACCGCTCCATGTTGACGATCACGGTATCGATCTGGCGGTCGCGCTTCGGACTGTTGATAGCCTTGATGGTCCGCTCATCCAGCACGCCGGTGGGCTTGAGTTCGGCGCCGGCCTGGAACTTGCGCACGGCTTCGGCGACCTTGGCGTCGTAATGGGTGTCGTTGGGGTTTTCGGTGATGCCGAGCTTGGCGCGCAGTTGCGGGACGCGCTCATCTTCCATCTGGATCGCGGGCTGCCGGGCGCCGCGCGCCGGCGTGAATTTAAGCACCGGCCCGTCTGCGATCTGAATGACCGGCCCATCGCCCAGACCGCGCAGCTCGGCAAGCTTCGCCCTCAATTCGCGATAGAGCTTCTGCGGAGGGTTGTAGCTGTCGAGCGCCGCTGACGCATCCTTGGCGGTCGTGACATTCGCGAGCACCTCCGTCGGATCGGTCGGGTGCTCCGGATATTGAATGTCCCCAGAGACCTGCGACCAGTGCATCCGGCCGCTTTGCGCCTGGCGCGCGTAATCGAGCATGCTCGCGGTCAACTTCAGCTCGGCCTCCGCAAGCGCATCCGGCGTGGTCGCGAGCGCGAAATCCGGCACGGGATAATCCGATGCATTCAAGCCCTCGGACGCTGCGTCCTTCAGGCGCGCGATGACGCCCTTGCCGGTGTCGGTCAATTTGCCGCCCTGCGTCCACACCGGCGCATAGTCACGCGCGGTGTAGAATTTCTCCACCGCCGTCCGTTCCGCCTTGCGGTCGAAATAGCGCAGCGATTTTGCGGCCACCATTTCGCGCAGCCTGTCGGCAACCGGCTGATCCGCCGGGGCAACATTGCTCGCTGCCTTGACCGGCTCGGGGGCCGTTGCGGCCGCCGCAGCCGGGGGCTGCGCGGGTGCGACGGTCGCGGTGTCGTTCTTGCTCGTTTCGCTGTTGCCGCTGTCGGCCTTGCTGGTATCGGTCTTGCCGGTCTCGGTTTTGGCGGGCCCGGCCGCCGGAACGGTGGCGACATCGGCCGGTTTTGTCTCCGGAGCGGCCTTCTCCGTCACCTTCGCCGCGTCGGGCGCCGGGATATCCGCCTTGAAGTCGCTGGCGGTTGGGGGCGGGACATTTGCGGGCTCGGGGCGGGGGATCGCGGCATCGATCGCGAGCTCGGCGGCGCTGTTGCGGACCTGATCGCCCTGCGCCAGGGCCGAGGTCGCCGACACCGTGAGGAACGTCGCCGCGACGGCCATCAATACGCGGTCGTATCCGACACGGTTCTTCCAACAGTCACGCATCATCACACCCCTTGGGTGGGCTGTCCGGGCATGGAGCAGCCTTTGGTTGGTCCGTCATAGCTTTCGCGAAAGCGCCGGCCTGATCGGTTCTGAAGCGCATTCAACAAATGTGCTCCAGATCTCCAGGTTTTGGCACGCCTGCCGCCACGATTCATACGCAGACGATACACGCGCACCCCACATGCAGCCAGCGGCACGGGAGGCAACTCACGACAAACTGACTTCAGAGCGTCCTCTTGCAACGAATTGCCCGTTTTTGCCACGCGCGTCCGCATTTGTCTGTCACCTCCGGGCAACGGTTCAAATGTTCCGGACCGGCTTTTTTCCGGCCACATTCGCTACGGCACCGGGGTGCGGCGACCTTGTACAATCCTCAGCTCGCCTCATCCGTTCCACCGGTTGACGGATCGTCGGCAGCCTCGTCGAGCTTGCGATAAAGCGTCGAGCGGCCAATCTTCAGCCGGCGCGCCACTTCCGACATCTGCCCGCGGTAGTGCGAGATTGCAAAGCGGATGATCTCGCTTTCCAGTTCTTCGAGCGGCCGCACTTCCCCGGCATCCGTCAGCATTGGCAGCGTTCCCGCCGACGGCAGCGGCGCAATTGGTATCTCATTACCCGAAACCATGGCCGGCACGGTCGAATGAAACGCGGGTCCGACGATCAGCGGTTCGCCATGTGCTTCCGATACCGGCGGCGATGACGCGGCCGCAGCTTGCGGGAAATCCGACAGCCCAAGCTGGTCGCCTTCGCTCATGACCACGGCGCGATAGACCGTATTCTCCAGTTGCCGGATATTGCCCGGCCAATCAAGTTGCGACAGATGCGCCATCGCCTCGCCGCTGATGCCGGTGATGTGGCGGTTTTCTTCGGCGCAGAACCGCGCCAGAAAATGCCGCAACAGGTGCGGAATGTCCTCGCGGCGCATCCGCAACGGCGGAACGGTCAGCGGCAGCACGTGCAGACGATAGAACAGGTCCTCGCGGAAATGCCCGCTTTTGACGTGGTCGAGCAACTTGCGGTTGGTCGCGGAAATGATCCGGACGTCGACTTTCACCGGCTTGCGCCCGCCGACCGCTTCGACCATGCCTTCCTGCAGCGCGCGAAGCAGTTTCACCTGGGCCGCCAGCGGCAATTCGCCGACCTCGTCGAGGAACAGGGTGCCGCCGGAGGCCTCGACGAATTTACCCGTGTGGCGTTCGGTGGCGCCGGTAAAGGCGCCCTTCTCGTGGCCGAACAGGATCGACTCCACCAGATTGTCTGGGATCGCGCCGCAATTGACGGCAACGAACGGCTTCGATTTGCGCTCGCCGCTGCCATGGATGGCGCGCGCGAACAATTCCTTGCCGACCCCGGACTCGCCCTCGACCAGCACCGGAATCGTGGAGGCGGCGGCCTTCTGCGCGGTACGCAGCACGCCGGCCATGGCCTCGCTGCGGGTGATGATATCGGCAAAGGTCAACCGGCCTTCGCGGCTGTGCTTGATTCGCTGCAGCTCGCCTTTCAGCGCGCTGGTATTGAGCGCATTGCGCAAGCTTACCTGCAGCCGCTCGATGCCGACCGGCTTGACGACAAAATCCTGCGCGCCGGCGCGCATCGCCGACACCACATTGTCGATGCCGCCATGGGCGGTCTGCACGACCACGGGAATGGTAAGACCGG
>JBAVEE010000664.1:0-5181 GCA_049587575.1 Bradyrhizobium sp. | reverse complement strand
GCCGTACGAAGACGTCGTGAAGACCTGGCGCGCCTGTATGGGCAGCGCCTATCAACCTGGCAAGCTGCTGGAGCGTTACGATTATCAGATTCGCGAAACCTATCCGAACTGGGTCAAGCGGCCGCGTTCGCGGCAACAGGCATCGTGGTCAAACATCAAGCTCGGCTTGACCATGCTGCGCAATATTTTCTGGAAGGTCGGGATTCTCGGCGATTACAAAATCGAATTCTGGAAATTCGCGCTGCGGCGTCTTGTCCGCGGCGAAATTGAGTTTCTCATCAGTTCGATTCTCGTCGGTCATCACCTGATCATGTTTGCGCGCGCGGCCTCCGGCGGTCAGCATAATGCTTCGAACTATTCGATGCGGCTGCGCGAGGCGTCTGTCCCTGCAGAGTAATTGCGAATGAAGACAAGGGCGCCGTCGCCCCGTTCGCTCAGGGATCTTCGGGACCTGACCCCGGCGCGTGTCGGGCTTGGCCTCGCTGGGGCAAGCCTGCCGACCAAAGCACTGCTCGAATTCACGCTAGACCACGCGCGTGCCCGTGACGCCGTCCACGCCGAGTTCGATGTGCCCGCCATGGTGCTGGGTCTCGGCGATCTTGGCCTCGAGGTTTCCAATGTTTCAAGCCGGGCCCATACCCGGCAGGATTACCTCAGGCGTCCGGACCTGGGGCGCATGCTTGATCGTGATTCGCAGCAGCTGCTGGCGAGCCGTGCCGCTGGCCAACGGCGGCTTGCGATCGTGGTCGGCGACGGCCTTTCGCCGGCGGCGGTCAATGCGCACGCCATCGCGCTGCTCCGCAGCCTGGTTCCGCAACTGACCGCTGACAAAATCGAAATCGGCCATGCCGTGGTTGCATCGGGTGCGCGGGTCGCACTGGGCGATGAGATCGGCGCCATTCTGGGCGCGCGCATGATCGTGATGCTGATTGGCGAGCGGCCCGGCCTTTCCGCCGCCGATAGCCTTGGGGTGTATCTGACCTTCGCCCCCAAGGTCGGGCTTACCGACGAAAGGCGCAATTGCGTTTCCAACATCCATCGCGCTGGGCTTGGTTACGATGAAGCCGCTTTCAGGATCGCGTGGCTGATCCGCGAGGGCCTCGCCCGGCAGTTGACCGGCGTCGCGCTGAAGGATGAAAGTGGCAGACGAGGATCCTGCAGTATCACCGCAAATTCAAACCAGCGTGACAGATCCGAGACGTGAGACCCATTATCGTCCATGCGCACTATTTTGTGCCCGGAGGGTGCGCTTGCGAGATGCAGTATAGACCTGCTACATCTTTCGCAGCAAATTTACCGCGTGATTTCAAGGGCTAGTGCCGTTAGGCAGGGTTGTTTCAGGCCTGATTCGCTTTTCGGAAATTTCGCCGGGTATTTGAGCCGATGTGAGAACTGGACAGGGCATGCTCGAAAAGAACAGCGACAGTGAGGTCCACGTCGAGAAAATCGAGCAGCGGCCGACGGCGAGCATCGCCTTCGGGCTGGAGCGGATCGGCCTGTTTGCGGTTCAGGCGCCGATCCTGTCCTGCATCATTCTGGTGGCGCTGATCATCGGCGCCATCTTCGGTATCCAGCGCATCAAGATCGATGATTCGCTGAGCCAGTTGTTCCGGTCCAACTCCAGGGAATACCGGCAATACGAATCGGAAACCAAGCGCTTCCCGGCGACGGAATTCGACGTGCTTGTGGTGGTCGAAGGCAAGAAGCTGCTTGAGCGCGAAAATCTGGAGAAGCTGCGCGATTTCGTCACCGATCTGCAACTCGTGGAGGGCACGCGCGGCCTGATCTCGCTGTTCTCGGCGCGGCAGGCGCCGGCGCCCGGCAAGCTGCCGGCGGCGCTGTTCCCGTCGGAACTGCCGCAGGGCGCCGACTACGCCAAATTCATCGGAACCGTCAAAACCAACGAACTCATCCGTGGCAAGCTGTTGTCGGAAGATGGCACGCTGGCCCTGGTCGTGCTTTCGCTCGAGCCGGAGGTCGTCGCCAGCAGCAAGCTCGGCAAGACGATCGGGGATATCCGCAAGCTGATGACCGATGACCTCGGGGACACCGGGCTCAAGGTGCAGTTATCCGGCGTTCCCGTGATGCAGCTCGAGATCCGCAACGCGGTCGAGCGCGATGGCTTGACCTACAACGTCCTCGGGATTCTGGCCGGCTGCATCATCGCCATCATCTTCTTCCGCAAGATATCGTTCATGGTGGTCGCCGCGTTTCCGCCGATCATTGCGATCCTGCTCGCGCTCGGCGTCCTTGGCTGGGCCAATTTCAACCTCAATATGTTCCTGAACGTAATGACGCCGCTGATCATGGTGATCAGTTTTTCGGACTCGATGCAGCTCACGTTTGCGGCACGCGACCGGCTGATCGCGGGCCAGGACAAATTCACAGCGTTCCGGAACGCCGTACTGGTGGTCGGACCTGCCTGCGTACTTACCCACGGCACCGCCGGCATATCCTTTATTGCCCTGCAATTTTCGGATTCCGACCTGATCCGCAAATTCGGCGAGGCAGGGCTTGCCGCCACCATCATCGCGCTGCTCGCCGTGCTTTCGCTGGTGCCGGTGTTCGGCGTGCTGTTGGTGCGCAATGAAAAGATTTTTGCCGTAAAATTTCAGGGCGCCGACGCCGGCGTGCAGATGCTGCGCAATTTTTGTTACTGGATCGCGGTGCGCATGGTCAGTCGCCCCGGTCTGTTCAGCCTGATCGCGGTCGTGTTCGTCGGCGGTCTGGCAGTGGTCTATGCCAACCTGGAACCGCGCTACCGGCTCGCCGATCAGGTGCCGGACAAGCAGCAGGCGGTGGAGGCAAGCGGGCGTCTCGACGCCAAGCTGACCGGCGCCAATGCGATCGACGTCCTGATCGAATTCCCCAAGGGCGCTTCGTTGTATGGCCCCGACACGCTGCAGACCATCGCAGACGTTCACGCGTTGGTGGAGAAACAGGCCGGTGTCGGCAATGTCTGGTCGTTGGAGACGCTGCGGCGCTGGCTTGCGGAAAAGGCCGCGAGTTCCGATGTCGCGACCTTGAAGGAATATGTCAGCGTGATTCCCGAATATCTGGTTCGGCGCTTTATCTCGGCCGATCAGGATGCGGTGGTGGTGTCGGGCAGGGTACCGGACCTCGATTCCAGCCAGATTCTGCCCGTCGTCGAGAAACTCGATCATTCGCTGGACACGGTGCGCAAGGCGCATCCCGGATATGAGATCGCGGTCACCGGTCTTTCCGCGATCGCCGCGCGCAACAGCGCCAACATGATCGAGAAGCTCAACCGCGGTTTGACCATCGAGTTCGCGCTGGTCGCGATCTTCATCGGGCTCGCGTTCCGCTCGGTGGTGGTGATGTTCTCATGTATCCTGCCGGGGATTTTTCCGGTGGTGCTGTCGGGCACGGTGCTTTGGCTGCTCGGGGAGGGCCTGCAATTCGCCAGCGTCGTTGCACTCACGGTATCGTTTGGATTGGGGCTGAGCGCTACGATTCATTTCCTCAACCGGCTGAGGCTGGAGTCCAAGCCCGGCGTCAGTCCGGAACTCGCGGTCGAGCGCGCCACCGTGCTGGTCGGACCGGCGCTGATCCTGACCACGGTGGTGCTGGCCTGTGGCCTGGTCGTGACGGTATTTTCCGACCTGCCGTCGCTGCGGCTGTTCGGCTGGCTCAGCGCTTTCTCAATGGTCGCGGCGCTGGTGGCGGATCTCTTCATTCTGCGGCCGACCGCGATGTTCCTGATCAACCTGTCGCAGCGGCTGCGCGGGACGGCAGGTCCCGCGAAGCCGGCGGAGCCATCCGGAGCGAGCAGATAGAGGGCCTTAGCTTCTCACCATCGAAATCGTTACGCCCCTGATGTCGCCTTTGGAGCTGATCAGCACGGTCTGCCGGTTGCCGCTGGCCCGCAACGTCAGGCTGGCGGTGAATCCCGGAGCCTCGACGAGGACGTCGATCCTGCCGCCACCTGCCGTTCCCTGCAGATTGCCGAAAATATTCCGGCTGCTCTCGTTCCAGTTGCCGGAAATTCGGTCACCCTGGCTCGTAACATCGCTGCTCAAGTCGAATTTGTAGCTGTCGCTGGCGCAACGAAGATTTTGCTTCAAGCCCAGCCCGGTGCCGTTGACCTTGTAGTCTGCCCGGCAGCGAATCCGCTCGGACGTACCATCGGAGAGTGAAATCGTTCCATTGCCGGACCAGGCGCCGTCGAAGCCGGCAAACGGACGCGACTGGGCATGGCCGGTCGACACCGACAACATCAGCGCGGCGCTGACAGCAGCAGATTTGACCGCCAGCCCAAACCAGCCGGAACCAAACAGTTTCATTTTGGGGTTCCCATTCAAATTGACGTTGCCATGCGCGAAATATCTCGCGGGTACCGAAGATTTGGTGTTGCCGCGCCCTGTTTGGTTCAAATGATAAATCGACAGTTGTCCGCAATTACGCTAACCGGTCGCCGACATTGCATCGGACCTTGCCGGAAACCCCGAGCGGATGGATGAGGTGAACGGCATTTTTTTGCTCGCGTAGCGGGGGAGGCTTCGGATATCGTCAGATCTCGCCCAAGTGCATTAGCCCGCGCGAAAAGATGCGACAAAAATGTTATGTAATACCAATTGGTTATGCTGGCCCCTGGATCGGCCTCCGGCTCCCGCAATTCGAGGCCGGGCCGCCGTAAATTTGGCCGCATTTAGCGGCGCTCTTGGTCCGCTCGTCGCTGCGGTTCGCGGCATTTGGCAATCTGAATAGTCTGCCCCGGTGATGCCATGTGCTATTCGGGTTGGAATTCCCTGGCGATAAAATGAAGGAACACGATGCGCAAATTTTTCTTGGTACTCACCCTGCTGTCGCTGTCGGCTTCCACCGCGGCCATCGCCGAGCAACCCCCGCAGCAGCGTAGCGGCACACCGGAGGAGCAAAGGGCCTGTGCGCACGATGTCCAGAGATATTGTCGTGCCGTGATGAACGAGAACGACCTGACCGTTCTGGCCTGCCTTCAGCAAAATCGCCCCAAATTGACCCGTGCCTGCAATCAGGTTCTGGTAAACAACGGGCAGTAAAGCCTCCCTGCAGCCGTTAGTCCCCGCCGGGGCTCGTTTTCGGCCAAATTCGGGGGTGATGGGAATCTGCGAGAAACCGCAGACGCCATTGGTTTTGGTATCGTATTCCCCTATATGGGGCTTGCGATCCGCACCCATGCGC
>JBAVEE010000663.1:0-3453 GCA_049587575.1 Bradyrhizobium sp. | reverse complement strand
GTGCAGATCCGCGACGTGCGAAAATCGTTTGGCGGCTTTGAGGTCCTGCACGGCGTGTCGATACCGATCGAGGACGGCGCCTTTGTCGTGCTGGTTGGTCCCTCGGGCTGCGGCAAATCGACCTTGCTGCGGATGCTCGCCGGCCTCGAAAACATCACCTCCGGGACGATTTCGATCGGCGACCGCGTCGTCAACAATGTCCAGCCCAAGGAGCGCGACATTGCCATGGTGTTCCAGAATTATGCGCTCTATCCGCATATGACGGTTGCCGACAATATGGGATTCTCGCTCAAGCTGCGGGGCGCCAGCGCGGACGAGATCGGCAAGGGCGTCAAGCGCGCCGCGGAAATTCTAGACCTGACGCCGCTGCTCGATCGCTATCCCCGGCAATTGTCCGGGGGACAACGCCAGCGCGTCGCGATGGGGCGTGCCATCGTGCGCGATCCGCAGGTATTCCTGTTCGACGAGCCCCTGTCCAACCTCGACGCCAAGCTGCGCGTGGCGATGCGCACCGAAATCAAGGAACTGCACCAGCGGCTGAAGACCACGACCGTCTACGTCACGCATGACCAGATCGAAGCCATGACCATGGCCGACAAGATCGTGGTGATGCACGATGGCATCGTGGAGCAGATCGGCTCCCCGCTCGAACTTTACGACCGGCCGGACAACCAGTTCGTCGCGAGCTTCATTGGCTCGCCTGCGATGAATTTCCTTAAAGGCAAGGTCAAGGTGAATGGCAGCGCGAGTTTCGAGGGGCCGAACGGCGTGAAACTGCCGCTCAAGTCCGCGCCTGCCAATTCCGACGGCCGTCCCGCGGTCTACGGGGTGCGGCCCGAGCACTTCACCATTGCCGATGACGGCGCGGAAGCCGAGATCGTGGTGGTCGAGCCGACCGGATCGGAAACCCAGGTTTTCGCCAAGCTGGGCGGAGAGCAAGTCGTCGCCGTGTTCCGCGAGCGACACCAATTCAACCCGGGAGACAGGATCCGGCTGAAACCGGACCCCTCGCTGGTGCATTTGTTCGACGAGGCCACCGGCAAGCGTTTATGAGTTGTCGAAAAAGCAATTGGTCAATCAAAGCCAATTAAACAGGGAGAACACGGACGATGAATCATTTTACACCGGATCGACGGTCCTTGCTCAAGGGGGGCGGCACCCTGCTTGCGGCCGCCGCCACCATGTCGAGCGAACAATTGCTGGGCTTTGCCAAGGCGTGGGCGCAGGCCGCGCCGTGGAAGCCGGAAGCGGGGGCCAAGATCAACTTGTTGCGCTGGAAGCGCTTCGTCGAAGCCGAGGACATCGCCTTCATGAAGATCGTCGACGCCTTCCAGAAGGCGACCGGCGTAACGGTCAACGTATCCAACGAATCCTATGACGACCTCCAGCCCAAGGCGTCGGTGGCGGCGAATACCGGGCAGGGGCTCGATATCGTCTGGGGCCTTTACTCCCTGCCGTTCCTGTTCCCGTCCAAATGCACTGATATGAGCGATGTCGCCGACTATCTCGGCAAGAAAGGCGGCGGCTGGTCTAAAACGGGCGAGGCTTACGGCAAGCTGGACGGCAAGTGGATCGGGATTCCCGTCGCGGCCACGGGCGCGTTGGTAAATTACCGCATCGCCGCGATGGAAAAGGCCGGCCACAAGGAGTTTCCGAAGGATACCGCCGGTTTTGCTGATCTCATCAAGGGCCTCAACAAGAACGGCACCCCGGCCGGCATGGCGCTCGGCCACGCTTCCGGCGACGCCAATGGCTGGCTGCACTGGGCGTTGTGGGCGCATGGCGGCAACCTGATCGATAAGGACAACAAGGTCGTCGTCAATTCGCCGGAGACGGCGAAGGCGCTGGAATACGTCAAGGGTCTTTATGATAACTTTGTGCCGGGCACCGCGTCTTGGAACGACAGCTCCAACAACAAGGCGTTCCTGGCGGGCCAGCTTCACCTCACCGTCAACGGCATTTCGATCTATGTCGCTGCGAAAAAGGACAATCCGCAAATCGCCGCGGACATGAATCACGCCCATCTGCCGGCGGGAGTAGATGGCAAAACCAGAGAACTGAATCTCGGCTTCCCGATCCTGGTGTTCAACTTCACCAAGTTCCCGCAGGCCTGCAAAGCCTTCACGGCTTTCATGCTTGATCCGGACCAGCTCAATCCCTGGGTCGAAGCCGCGCAAGGTTATCTCTCGCCGTTCCTGCTCGGCTTCGCCAAGAATCCGATCTGGACTGCCGATCCCAAGAATACGCCGTTCCGAGACGTCGGGGAGACGTCGCTGACGCCGGCGGGTCTTGGCCAGATGGGTGAAAATGCGGCCTCAGCGATTGCCGACTTTGTCGTGGTCGACATGTTCGCCAACTACTGCACCGGCCGCGAGGATGTGAAGACAGCGATGACTTCGGCGGAACGTTCCGCCAAGCGCATCTTCCGGTAAGATCAACCGCCGGCGCGGTCCGCCGCGCCGGCTTGTTTCTGTTCGAAAATCCGAGCCACGCTCGGCGTTGCGAAAAAACGAACGGCCGGGCATCGTGTCCCGGTACGGAATTGGAGCGAGATGACGACCCTTCAAACATCTGCACCTGTGCAGGCTGCCCGCGTCGATACGCCGTCGCCGTGGGCCCGGCTGCGGGTCAATCGCAACTTCGTGGCGTTGTGGTTCATGCTGCCCGCGGCGGCATTCCTCATCCTGTTTCTTGCCTATCCCCTCGGTCTCGGCGTCTGGATGAGTTTTACCGACGAGCGTATCGGCCGCGCGGGAGTTTTCGTTGGGCTGGAGAACTATCAGTGGCTCTGGGACGACTCCATCTTCTGGCTCTCGGTATTCAACACGCTGCTTTATACGATCGTGGCCAGCGCCATCAAATTCGCCATCGGGCTTTATCTCGCGTTGCTTTTGAACCGGCACATGCCGTTCAAGGCTGTGATCCGTTCGATCGTGCTCATTCCCTTCATCGTGCCGACGGTGCTGTCGGCGATCGCGTTCTGGTGGATTTACGATTCGCAGTTTTCGATCATTTCCTGGTCGCTGATCAGGCTGGGCCTGATTGACCACAACATCAATTTTCTCGGCGATCCGAACATGGCGCGCGGCAGCGTGATTTTCGCCAATATCTGGCGTGGCGTTCCCTTCGTGGCAATCACGCTATTGGCCGGTCTGCAGACGGTGTCGCCCTCGCTGTATGAGGCGGCGACGCTGGATGGCGCCACCAACTGGCAGCGATTCCGCTTCATCACCTATCCGCTGCTGACCCCGATCATCGCGGTGGTGATGACGTTCTCGGTCCTGTTCACCTTCACCGACTTCCAGCTGATCTGGGCGATGACCCGCGGCGGTCCGGTCAATGCCACGCATCTGATGGCGACCTTGTCGTATCAGCGCGCCATCATCGCCGGCCAGCTCGGCGAGGGTGCGGCGATCTCGAGCGCGATGATCCCGTTCCTCCTGGCCGCGATCA
>JBAVEE010000662.1:0-1988 GCA_049587575.1 Bradyrhizobium sp. | reverse complement strand
CGAGGTCGGCCTCGATGCCGACGCCGTAATAGCAGACCGCGCAATCGACATCGGTACGCGCAGCGGCGAGATAGGCGAGCTTGCCGCCGAGGCAGAAGCCGAGCGCGCCGACCTTGCCGACGCATTCAGCGCGCGCTCGCAAGACCTTGAGGGCGTCGGACGCGTCCTTGATCGATTGATTGGCATCGAAGCGCTGGTAATAGCCAAACGCCTTGTTGAAATCGGCCTCGGAATAGCCAAGCTCGATGCCAGGCTCCAACCGCCAGAACAAATCCGGCGCGAGAACAACATACCCTTCCTCGGCGTAGTAATCGGCAACCTCGCGCATCGAGGAATTGACGCCGAAGATCTCCTGCAAGAGCAGGATCCCCGGCCCTGATCCCGATGCCGGGATGGTGAGATATCCCTTGAACGTGCCGCCATCGGCGGCGGCAATATCAATCCACTGTCCTGCCATTGTATCGCCCCCAGTCCGGAACGTATCCACCGAAGTTCGGCTTGCAACTTCGTTCGGCACTTGAAACTTCATCGTGCTTTCTTAATTGTATTTTTAATGTAAGAATCGGGATTGTAAATAGCATTGATTGAGCAAGGGCTGCCTACGCCTTGAGCGCGCCCGCCATCAGGAGACCGTTTTGAAGAGGACCGCAAAAGCCGCGCCGAGGAAATCCGGCAGCATCGCCAAGCCGAAAACCGGAGCTGCTGCTGCCGAGCAGCCCGGGTCCTGGCATCTGTCGCGCACGGAAACCGAACGGCGGTTGACCGATTTCGAATTCGGGCTGGAGCGACTGGCGCAGGGTTACTACCGCTGGAAGGCGGCCTGCCTTGCCGCCGTCTGCGACGTGCCGCTCACGGGCGACGATGTGGCTGTGCTCAATGTCGTTCGGATGGGCGATGAACCGAAGCGACTTTCCGAGATCGGACAATTGCTCAACCGCGTCGATGTCCCGAACCTGCAATATGCCACGCGCAAGCTTGTTCGCACGGGGTTGATCGAAACCGAGGGCAGTTCGTCGCGCAAGGAAACCCGCTACCGCGCCACCGCGGCCGGGCACTCCGTCACCGAAGCCTACGCCGCCTTGCGCGCGGCAACATTGCCGCCGATGCTTGACGCGCTGGACGGCTGGGCTGAAAACTCCGCGACGACGCGCATCCAGCTCGATTTGATCTCGAGCCTTTATGCTCAGGCGGCGCAGGTCGCGATCACCCGGCGGCACCAGCCCTGAAGGTACCTTGACGGATAGCCCGGGGGCGAAGGGAACCGCCCGCAGCAGGATCGCCACCAAGCCGCAACTACGAGACAGGGATGCGGCCGGCATTTGACAAATTGGCATATTTTGTCAAAAATGTCGATTGGGCTCGTCGGATCGTATCTTGTCAGCTGCGGAAAACGTCTTCGCCAGGTTCGGCTATCGGCGCGCGTCGATGAGCCAGATCGCCGACGAAGCCGGCCTGACGCGCCAGGCGCTCTATCATCATTACCCGAGCAAGGAGGCGCTGTTCCGCTCCGTCGTCGAGCAATTGCATGACTGCGCCTATGAAGCCGAGGCCACGGCCGGCCTCGATCAGGAACAGGCCGGCGGGGGCCTTGCGGATATTCTCGCCGCGCAGATCGGCGCTCGCTTTCGCTATCTCCTTGAATGCGTCGAGGAGTCACCGCAGGCCGAGGAGCTGTTGTCAGAGCATCAGCTTCAGACCCGCGATCTCTATCAGAGTTTCATCGAGCATAACGCCGACCTGCGGGCAGAAACCATCGATCGCGTTTGTGCCAAGCAAGATCTTGCCCTGCAGAACGGCATGACATCCCGCGATCTTGCCCGCTGCATTCAGATTGCGATCCGCGGATTCAACGATCTTCGTCTCGATGCCGGCCTCCTGCGCGAGCTTGACCGGATGGTTCGCCTGCTGGTGGCCGGCGCCATCGCGCCCGCCGCATCCCAATCCCGCATCAAAAGGAGATCGCGATGAGCACAGTGACGATCAACGGT
>JBAVEE010000661.1:0-10200 GCA_049587575.1 Bradyrhizobium sp. | reverse complement strand
GGGATACCCTGCGCCTGCAGCTTGGCTGCGATGTCATCGAGACCGAGGGAGAAGATATTGAGCACGCCGCGCAGCAGATAGACATGCGCGCTAGATCCGCCGGACGCGGGAACCGCCGCATTCGCTGCCGCGCCGATCGGGAGCAGAAACAGCAAAGTCACGGCCAAGGCTTGCAGCGACCGAAGCTTTAATGTGCCATTCAACTGAAGACCGCCGCTATATGACTTCATTGGTTCCCCTCGGACGCAAATCGGTTGGCCGGAACGTAGCCTCGGCACGCTCGCATCCGCAACATAAGCAGCTGCGGCGCGTCATTTAATCCCCGCTGCGTGTCCCTATTGCAACACCCGGACGAGTTTCGAGCTGCCTTGGGCCCTGTTTCCGCATCCTGGCTCTCCCGGATCCGTGACGCAGGTCGAAGTGACGCTGCGCCCGGTTCCGGACACCGTGAGCTTGCGATCACTTCGTCAGCGGGCAACCGCTGTCTTTCGCAGAAGGGAAAGCCTTGTCGCCCGGCACAACGGCCAGCTGTTTGTAGTAATCCCATGGCTTCTTGGATTCGGATGGCTTCTTGACCTCGAACAGATAGAGGTCGTGCACCATGCGGCCGTTCTGAAGCACCTTGCCGCCCTGGGCAAACATGTCGTCGACCGGCAGCTCTTTCAGCTTCTTCGCCACAGCATCGGAATCCTTGGTGCCGGCCGCCTTCACCGCCTTCAAATATTGCAACGTCGCCGAATAGGTACCGGCCTGGACCATATTGGGCATGCGTCCGGTTCGCTTCATGAAACGCTCCGAGAACGCGCGGGTTTCGTCGTTCTGGTCCCAGTAGAAACCTTCCGTCAGCACGAGGCCCTGCGCCGCCTGCAGTCCGAGGCCGTGCACTTCCGCAAGCGTCATCAACAGGCCCGCCAGCTTCTGGCCGCCGGCGACGATGCCGAATTCCGCCGCCTGCTTGATCGAATTGGTGGTGTCGAGGCCCGCATTGGCGAGCCCGATGATTTTCGCCTTCGAGCTTTGCGCCTGCAGCAGGAACGAGGAGAAATCCGACGAGTTCAGGGGAATGCGGACCGAACCGAGCACCTTGCCGCCGTTTGCCGTGACGATCTCGCTGGTGTCTTTTTCAAGCGCATAGCCGAAGGCATAGTCGGCGGTCATGAAAAACCAGGTGTCGCCGCCCGCCTTGACCAGCGCGCCGCCGGTGCCGACCGCCAGCGCGTGGGTGTCGAAAGCCCAATGGAAGCCATAGGGCGTACAGGCATCGCCGGTGATGCGCGACGAAGCGGCGCCGACGACGATATCGATCTTTTTCTTTTCTTTTGACAGCTCCTGTACGGCGAGCGCCACCGACGACGTCGTCAATTCGGTGATCATGTCGACGCCTTCGACCTCATACCAGCGCCGCGCGATGCTGGTGGCAAGATCGGGCTTGTTCTGGTGGTCCGCGGAGACGATATCGATCTTCTGGCCAAGCACGTTGCCGCCAAAATCCTCGATCGCCATCTTGGCCGCCTCGAGGGAATATTTGCCGCCATAGTCCGCGTAGACCCCTGACTGATCGTTCAGGATCCCGATTTTGACACCCTGCGCCGACGCCGGAGCCGCGAGTAACAGTCCGCATGCCGCAACGGCAGCCGGCAACATTCCCAACTTCATTCTTGCCTCCCCCAAAATTCTGCTTCTGATCCGATATTTTATAACTTTAGCGCCGCCCGTCCATTTCGAAATGAGCCGAAAGTAGGGTCGCGAGTTGATTTAGATGATCGGCACCTGTTATCCGGCTTGAGTCGGCGTTTTCCGGTGGGGCCGATCCGCCAGGTTGCGCACCAGCACGTAGAAGATCGGCGTGAAGACCAGCCCAAACATGGTCACCCCGAGCATGCCGAAGAATACGGCAACCCCAACCGCCTGGCGCATTTCCGATCCCGAACCGGACGAGACGACCAGCGGCAGCACGCCGAGAATGAAGGCAAACGATGTCATCAGAATCGGCCGCAGCCGCAGCCGGCAGGCTTCGATAACAGCTGGCAGCCGGTCGCGGCCCTCAAGTTCGATATCGCGGGCAAATTCGACGATCAGAATGGCATTCTTCGCGGCTAGTCCGACCAGCACCACGAAGCCGATCTGGGTGAGAATATTGACGTCCTGTCCCATGACCCGCACGCCGACCGTCGCGGCCAGCAGGCACATCGGCACGATCAGTAGCACGGCGAACGGCAGGCTCCAGCTGCCATATTGCGCCGCCAGCACCAGGAACACGAACAGGACGCAAATCGGAAACACATAGAGGCCCGCATTGCCACCGTTGACCTGCTGGTAGGAAAGGTCGGTCCAATCGTACGAAAAGCCGCTGGGCAGAGTCTGGTCTGCCAGCCGTTTCATGATGCTGATGGCCATCGCCGAACTCGTTCCGGGGGTCGTATCCCCTTGAAGTTCCGATGACGGATATAAATTGTAGCGCGCAACGCGATCCGGGCCCGCGGTGTTGCGGAAATCCACGACGCTGCCCAACAACACCATATTGCCGGCGGCGTTGCGGGTGCGCAAGCGGGCGAGATCGGCGGTTTCCTTGCGAAACGGCAGGTCCGCCTGCGCGGTGACATGATAGGTCCGGCCGAGGATATTGAAGTCGTCGACATAGGCCGAGCCAAAATAGGTCTCGATCGCATCCGTTACATTCTGGATCGGTACGCCGAGCTTCTGCGCCTTGACGCGGTCGATATCGACGAACACCTGCGGCGTATTGGCGGTGAATGGCGAGAACACCGAGGTCAATCCCGGAGTCCTGCGGGCCGCGGCGACAAGCTCGTCAGTTGCCGCCGCCAGCAATTCGGGGCCACGGCCCTGCCGGTCCTGGATCCGCATGGTGAATCCGCCCCCGGTGCCGATGCCGGGAATCGAGGGCGGCGGGATCACGATAATGAAGGCACCCTCAAGGGCGGAAAGCCGCCGTCGCAGGTCGCCCGTGATCTTCGCCGCCGACAATCCTTTTTTCTGACGCGCCTCCGGTTCTTCGAATACCGGAAACAGCGCGGCTGCATTGCTGGCCTGGGTCCGCGTCGCGCCGGACAGGCCGGCAAACGCCGCCACGCGAACGATCCCGGGGGTGTCGAGTGCGATCCTCTCGACTTCACGGACGATCTCGGTGGTACGCGCCAGCGAGGCCGCACCCGGCAATTGCACGGAGACGATGACGTAGCCGCGATCCTGGGCCGGGATAAACCCCTGCGGCGTCGTGACGAGCAACCAGCCGGCGCTGCCGATCAACGCCACGTAGATCAGAAGCATCACCGCCGAGTGTTTGATGACAAAGCTGGCGGCGCCGGCGTAGCGATGGGACAGCCCATCAAATCCGCGGTTGAAAAGATCGGCGAATCTTTCCCAGCCGCGCCCGATCAGGTTCCAGCTTGCCGGCGGCCGCTTCTCTTCGTGGGGCTGCAGGATTTGCGACGCCAGCGCGGGCGACAATGTCAGCGAGCAGAACAGGGAGATCGCGGTCGCCACCGCGATGGTGATGGCGAATTGCTGGAAAAACTGCCCGGAAATTCCGCCGAGGAACGCGGTCGGCACGAACACCGCGCACAGCACCAGCGCGATCGAAACCAGCGCGCCACCGACTTCCTCCATGGTGCGCAGCGCAGCGTCCCGCCGGCTCATGCCGTCGCGAAGATGGCGCTCGACATTTTCGACCACCACGATCGCGTCATCGACCACAATGCCGACCGCGAGCACAAGGCCGAACAGGGTCAGATTGTTGATCGCAAAGCCGAACGCGGCCATCGCGGCAAAGGTACCGACCAAGGACACCGGGATCGCCACGATGGGAATGATGGCGGGGCGCCATCCCTGCAGGAACACAAGCACGACAATGACCACAAGGATCATCGCCTCGTAGATCGTCTTGATCAATTCGCTGACGGACTGCGCGATGAATTCGGTCGGATTATACCCGATATTGTAATCGAGCCCCTTGGGGAAATTGGCCTTGAGCCTGACCATGGCATCGGAAATATTCTTCGCGGTGGCCAGCGCGTTCGAGCCGGGGCGCTGGGTCACCAGCATCGCAACCGCGGTCTTCCGAAGCAGAAAACTGTTGGTGGTGTAGTCCAGCGCGCCCAATTCGATTCTAGCCACGTCACGCAGCCGCACCGTGCGTCCGTCCTCGCCGGCTTTGACGAGGATGTCCTCGAACTGCTGGATATCCTTCAACCGGCCGGTGAAGGTGAGGTTCGGCTGAAAGGCCCGATCCGCGATCGGCGGCGCCGCCAGCTGGCCTCCGGCGATCTGCAAATTCTGCGCCCGGATCGCTGCCAGCACGTCGCCGGCCGTCAATCCAAGATTTGCAATCTTGTCGGGATCCAGCCACAGCCGCATCGAGTAGTCGCGCGCGCCGAAGATCTGGATATCGCCGATGCCGTCAAGCCGAAGCAGCTGGTCGCGAACCTGGAGCAGCGCGTAGTTGCTGATATAAAGCTGATCAAAGCTGTCGTCAGGCGACAGCATGAACACCACCATCAGGATGTCCGGGCTGTTCTTGCGCGTGACGACGCCGTTTCGCTGCACCTCCTCGGGCAGTTGCGGTTGCGCAATCGCGACCCGGTTCTGAACCAGCACCTGGGCCTTGTCGAGATCGGTGCCGAGCTTGAACGTCACCGTGATCGTGAGCTGGCCGTTCGATGTCGCCTGGCTGTAGAGGTAGAGCATGTCTTCAACGCCGTTGATCTGCTGCTCGATCGGCGCCGCAACGGTGTCGGAAACGGTCTGGGCGGAAGCTCCGGGATATTGCGTGGTGACCACGACGGTCGGAGGCACCACTTGCGGATATTCCGCGACCGGCAGCGTGGTGTAAGCGATCGCGCCAACGATCAAGAGCACGATGGACATCACCATCGCCAGAATCGGCCGGTTGATGGAAAGCTGGCCGAGGTTCATGTCTTGCTACCGGCTGGGGCGGCCGCCTTGGCGTCATGCGGGGTCACCTTGCCCCCGACGCGCGCACGCTGCAGGCCATCGACGATCACGCGATCTTCCGGCTTCAGTCCTTCGCGGATGACACGCAAGCCTTCGTCAAGCGGTCCGAGGACGACCGGCTTCGCCTCCACGGTATCGTCGTCCTTGACCACGAAAACGATCTTGCGCGATTGATCGGTGGCAATGGCGGTGTCCTGCACGAGCAGCGCTTCGTAGGGAGCGCTTGCGATCAGGCGGACCCTGCCAAATTGCCCGGGCAGAATGGAAAAATCCTTGTTCGGGATCACCGCTCGTCCGCGCAGCGTGCCGGTCGAAACATCCAGCCGGTTGTCAAGAAAATCCACCTTGCCGTCGTGCGACGGTTTGGTTTCCCCGGTCAACGTCACCTGAACCGGATTTGGGTTGTCGCGCGAACTCGGCCGCTTGCCCTCGAATAAAAGCCGGTTGTATTTGAGGTAGGTCGCCTCATCCATGTCGAAATAAACGTAGATCGGGTCGAGGGAAACGATCGACGTCAGCAGCGTTGCGCCGCCTTCGCTGCCTTGCACCAGATTCCCGACGCTGACGAGGTGCCGACTGACCCTGCCGCCGATCGGAGCGATGACGTGGCTAAACTCGATATTGAGCTGGGCCGCCTTCAGCAGGCCCTCGGCCTGAGTCTGCGCCGCTCTCGCCGCCTGCAGCGACTGGCGCCGTTGATCGACGGTGGAATCTGCAACGTTCTGCGACTGTTGCAGCGTAAGCGCGCGATCAAGTTCCCGCTTGGCGAGTTCGACCTTGGCGCGCGCATCGGAAAGCTGGCCATCGGCCTGCTCGGCAACGGCTTCGAACGGACGGGGGTCGATGACGTATAACAAGTCACCGGCCTTGACGAATGCGCCGTCGCGGAATTCGACATTGGTGACGAACCCGCCGACCCGGGCGCGAACCTGAACCTCTTCGACCGCATCAAACCGCCCGGTGAATTCGTCCCAATCCGTGACGGTGCGTTTGGTGGGTTGGGCGACCGTGACAGACGGTGGGGCGGCGGCGGCTTGCGGCGCCGGCTTGTCGCCGCAACCGGACAAGGTGAGCGCGAGCAGAACGATCATTGGCTGGAGATTGCCGAATGAACGTTTAGTGACAATTCGAGCCAAGGGCCCAGATTTCTCAGTCGCGCTCAATTCACTCTCTCCCTGAACTATCGACGCTATCAATCCCGCACTGTCGTTGCGGTAGATATCGCCACGATCAACCGAGGTGTCTTGGTCCGCGGTAGTACCAAGATGAGATCGCCGTTAGTCTGTTCAATAACCGGCAGGGATCAAGCGAAATTTGTTGCGCGCGAAAGATGGCAGCTTCGCGAAAGAATGCGCAACGAACCTCTCACAACATGACACCGCATGGCGTGGGATCGCGAACCTATCCCTCGTCGCAATTGGCGCGAAACTAGCCAATCGGCCGGGTCGAACCATGCTCGATCGCACAGGTGCTTGCATTGCAACGGGTTTTCCTGGTCGCGCTGCAGCGTCGCCTCGACCGGCGCCCGCCAATTTTTGATATCGCAAAACCGGACAGGCCGAAGAGGCCGAACCATTTTATGGCTCCCCACTTTGCGGCTTCTCCGCTAGATTACCCCCAACCAACAAAATCTTCTGGCTGGATAATAAATTTATTTGGAGGAAAGATGTACACCGGCAAGCATGCTCGTCTACGTCCCCTTCAGCCCGCCTTCATCATGGCGAATTCCGGCGAGGCCGTGAGCTACGCCGAGCTCGAGGCGCGCAGCAACCGCCTGGCGCACCTGTTTCGCAATCGCGGCCTGAAGCGGCTCGACCACTACGCGATCTACATGGAGAACAACAGCCGCTACCTTGAGGCCTGCGGCGCGGGCGAGAGGGCCGGCCTGTATTATACCTGCGTCAATTCGTACCTGACGGGAAGCGAGTTGGCCTACATCGTAGACAACAGCGAATCCCGCATCCTCATTACATCCGTTGCAAAGCTCGAGGTTGCCCGCGAGGCCCTCAAGCTATGTCCCAGGGTCGAACTCTGCATCGTGGTCGACGGCGCCAGCGAAAGCGAGCGCATTGTCGGCCTGCACGAAGCCACGCGCGGGCTGCCCAAGACCACCATTGCAGACGAGTGCGTCGGCACCGCCATGCTCTATTCCTCGGGCACGACCGGGCGGCCGAAGGGCATATTGCGGCCGCTGCCCGAACAGCCCCCTGCACAGCAGCTGCCGCTTTTCGATTTCCTGCAAAAGCTTTGGCAGTACCGCGAGGGCATGATCTACCTGTCACCCGCGCCGCTCTATCATTCAGCGCCCCAGGCCGCGGTCAATCTCACGATCAAGATGGGTGGCACCGTCATCGTCATGGAGAACTTCGATCCGGAACGCTATCTCGAACTGGTCGAGAAATGGGGGGTGACCCACAGCCAGCTGGTTCCGACGATGTTCTCGCGCATGCTGAAGCTGCCGGAGGCCGTGCGAAAGCGCTACGACCTTTCATCCCTCGAGATCGCGGTTCACGCTGCCGCCCCCTGTCCGGCGGCGGTGAAGGACGACATGATCAAATGGTGGGGACCGATCATCCACGAATATTACGGCGCTACCGAAGGTCTCGGATTCACCGCCTGCAGCAGCGCGGAGTGGCTTGCCCACCGGGGAACCGTAGGCCGGGTCCTGCTTGGCGAACTTCACATTCTCGATGAAGACATGAAGCCCTGCTCCGTCGGCACGCCAGGCACGATCTGGTTCAGGACCGCGACGCCGTTTGAATATTTTAACGACCCGAACAAGACCCGCGAGGCCCGTTCGCCCGACGGCAGCATGAGCACCGTCGGCGATGTCGGTTATGTCGACAGCGACGGCTTTCTCCATCTGACCGATCGCGCGACCTTCATGATCATCTCCGGAGGCGTCAACATCTACCCGCAAGAATGCGAGAACCTCCTGATCACCCATCCCAAGATCGCGGACGCCGCGGTGTTTGGCGTCCCCAATGCCGATCTTGGCGAGGAAGTAAAAGCGGTGGTGCAACCAATGCCCGGGATCCTGCCGGGCCCGGATCTTGCGGAGGAATTGATCTTTTTCTGCAGCCAGTCGCTGTCGCGCCAAAAGGTGCCGCGATCGATCGACTTTGCGAACGAACTGCCACGGCTGCCGACCGGCAAGCTCTACAAGAGGCTGTTGCGCGATCGTTACTGGGGCGACAGGACGTCACGAATTTTGTGAAGGCGCGGGTATTCGCCAGGGCCGATACTCGTGAAATACCCCGGCCCGACGGCAACAATCCTTGCCGTTGCTCAACGCGCACCCTCTTGCCTCGTTGCAAACCAGATGACATGGCGGGCACCGCTGCGCTTGGCGGTGGCGCGCACGGCAACCTCGTTCACGGCGAAGCCGGCGTCGCCAAGCCTTTTGGAAAACAGGGGATGCGGCCCCGACGACCAAACCGCCAGCACGCCGCCGGGCCGCAATGCCCGGCGGATGGTTTTCAACCCCTTCAGATCGTAGAGCGCATCGTTGGCTTTGCGGATCAGACCCTCCGGGCCGTTGTCGACATCGAGCAGGATCGCATCGAACGCCGACGGATGGGATTGAATCACCTCGACGACGTCTGCGGCGAGAATGCTTGCGCGGGGATCGGCAAGGCTATCGCCGAAGACGTCAGCCATTGGACCTTGCGCCCACGCGATCACGGCGGGCACAAGCTCGGCCACCATGATCCGGGCTCCGGATCCCAGCATGGCAAGCGCAGCGCGGAGTGTGAACCCCATGCCCAATCCGCCGATCAACAAATCCGGACACTTGACGGCTTCGATTCTTTTGCAGGCGAGCGTGGCGAGGGCCTCCTCCGATCCGCTGAGGCGGCTGTTCATCAGCTCGTTCTGGCCCAGCATCATCGAGAACTCGGCACCTCTTCGCATCAGCCGGAGTTCGACGTCTGCGCCAGGCACCCGGGCGGTATCGATCTGCAACCATGGAATCATGCGATGTTTCTATGCTGGGTCAGTGGAATCCTGCGCGGCCCGGAGTAGCACAGGCGGCCTGCGCGCTGCCGCGAATTTTGCAGCCGACAGGTCTGGATCGCTAACCTATTCGATCGCCCTCCCGAATATCCATAAAATACGGCGCTTGATCGATCGCCGGGTTTTTGCTGAGATGTTTGCGGACTGAGGTGCACAATGAAGTGGAAAAGAGACCGCGACCTCCTGATCGCGCAAACCATGGCGTTTGTTCAGTCCGTCGCCGGAAAGACGGCGGAAACTGAAGGCCGGGTTGAATCGATTCCGCTTGGCGAACCCAGCGAGGGAAAACGACCCGCCGAGACCGCAGCGATCGGCCGCCCGTCTCCGGTTCGTCACAGTGAACTTCGCGAAGAAATCCGGGGAAGGGTGGCGGCGTTCCGCGCCCATCAGGAGCTCTTCAATCGTAACCGCGACGAATATTGCGACTCTGTCCTGGCGAAGGTTCGCGCGTCCACGGCGTACCCTTCCACGGCGCCGGGCGGTCAACCGGCCAAACATTGAGCCGGATCTTGCCGGACGTCGTCCCCGGGGGCGGGGAAAGCGGCCTGCAGCGCCGGGCTCCACGCCCTGCCTCGCGCCGAGATGGCGCAGATGTCGGACCTCAACCCCGCCTGCAAGAAGAAGTTCGGATTTCCGTTCATCATCGCGGCGAGGATGTACGGCGAAGACGGAATTCCGCTCAAGTTTACCGCCGGCTGCAAAACGATACCCAAACCGAATTCGCCAACGATCTGCAAAATGGCGGCATCATTGCCAGGCAGCTGTGAACAAGCTGCTGGGCGCGACTTAAAACGAACGCGTTTTCTTTCGAAAATCACCCTTGTCCGTCAAGGATAGCCCTTTAGCCTGGATCGCCTGATCGTCCCAACTGCTCGCAATGACGCGAACCTTGCGGTCCTCCGATGGGATTGCCAAGTAAATGAGTTGAAGCAACCGACATCGAACTGCCATGGATCGCAGATGCACTATCTGCCGCTGACGCCGGTACTATTTTCCATCCTGGTTTTCCTGGTCATCGGGCTGATCATCCTGATTCAGCTTCGCATTCTCACATATGCCTATTTGAAGCTCGGGGTCAGTCCGGGCATGGCGCTTCTCCTGTTGTTCGGCTCGCTGATCGGCAGCTACTTCAATATTCCGGTGACGATCCTGCCAGGCCCCCTGGTCAGATCGGGGCAGATCGTCGATTTCTTCGGCATGCAGTATGTCGTGCCG
>JBAVEE010000660.1:0-23720 GCA_049587575.1 Bradyrhizobium sp. | reverse complement strand
GGCCGTCAGCTCGACCGGTCGCTCGATTATCGCCCGATCACGGCGCTGTTCGCGCTCACGATCCTGGGCCTGGTCGGGTTCCTGTACATGCATACTTCGAAGGAACTCGCGCCGGAAGAAGATCAGGGCATCGTCTTCGCGGTGACCAAGGCGCCGAAATACGCCAACATCGACTATGTGGATTTCTACGGCGAGAAACTCGACAAGGCGTTTGCCAAATTTCCCGAAACCGACCTGCGCTTCGTTCTCAACGGCATCAACGGCCCGCAGGGCGGCATTGCCGGCATGCTGCTCAAGCCGTGGGACGAGCGAAAGCGTTCGTCGATCAAGCTGAAGCCGCTGGTGCAGGCGGAGTTGAGCAAGATCGAAGGCGTCAACGCCTTCGCGTTCAACCTGCCGCCATTGCCCGGCGGCCCCGGCGGCTTGCCGGTCCAGATGGTGATCAATTCGACCAATGGTTTCCAGGCGGTCTATGAGCAGATGGTCAAGCTGAAGGACGCCGCGCGCAAGAGCGGGTTGTTCATCGTCTCGGACAGCGATCTGGATTTCAACCAGCCGGTGGTGCGGATCAAGGTCGACCGCTCGAAGGCCAGCGATCTCGGCCTTACCATGCAGAATATCGGCAATACGCTGGCGACGATGCTCGGCGGAAATTATGTGAACCGCTTCAACCTCGAGGGACGCTCCTATCAGGTGATTCCGCAGGTGCCGCGCGAGGACCGGTTGTCGCCCGAGGCGCTCGGCGGATATTATCTGACGACCCCGACCGGCCAGGAGATACCGCTCTCGACCGTGGTCTCGATCGAGACCGGCACCGATCCGAACGCGCTGACCCATTACAACCAGTTGAACTCCGCGACCTTCCAGGCCGTGCCGATGCCGGGCGTGACGGTCGGGCAGGCGGTGGACTTCCTCGAGGGTGAAGCGAAAAAGCTTCCGGCCGGTTTCAGCCACGATTATCTCGCTGACTCCCGGCAATATGTGCAGGAAGGCAATCAGCTCGCGATCACGTTCGGCTTCGCGCTCATCATCATCTTCCTGGTTCTGGCGGCGCAGTTCGAAAGCTTGCGGGATCCGCTCGTGATCATGATCAGCGTTCCGATGGCGATCGTCGGCGCGTTGATCCCGCTGTTCTTCGGCGCGGCAACGATGAACATCTACACCCAGGTCGGGTTGCTGACGCTGGTCGGTCTCATCAGCAAGCACGGAATTCTGATGGTGGAGTTCGCCAACGAGTTGCAGCTCAATGAAGGACTTGATCGCCGTTCGGCTATCGAAATGGCCGCACGGGTAAGGCTTCGCCCGATCCTGATGACGACGGCGGCGATGGTCACCGGTTTGCTGCCGCTTCTGAGCGCCACCGGGGCAGGCGCTGCGAGCCGGTTCTCGATCGGTCTGGTCGTCGTCTCCGGCATGACCATCGGCACCATGTTCACGCTGTTTGTGCTGCCCGCGGTCTATGTGGCGATCGCCACCGATCATCGGGCCGGGGCCGAATCCCAGCGCGCCAAGGAGATCGCCGACTTCGACCGCGCTCCGAATGCGCTCAAGCCGACGTAACGCCCGTCCGCAAGGACGCCGGAGCGGCGGGTTATCCGGCCGGCCTGGCCGGCCATCAGATCAGGGCTCGCCAAGGCCGCTCAACGGCGCCCGGATGCAGTTGGAATGATGCGAACGGGGGACGTCTGAGATGACGCGCGATTTTGCCGCCGGTAATTATCGTTTCATTCCGGCGGTGTTTCAGTATTCGAGTGGCGCGATGGCCTTCTCCGGCTTTGAGATCGAGCGTGTGCGCTTCGACACGCCGACTCCGCTGGCGGAAGGATTTGCGCAAGCCGCAAAACACATTCAGGCGGCGGGGCGGCCGCTGAGCTCGTTTTGCGCCTGCGAGTTGCGCTCGCCCGCGGCGTTCACGGAGGCAGGTTTTCTGGCCTTCAACCAGCATTACGTCGAGACGCTCGCGGATTGGGGCATTTTCGACGGAACGACCAATCCGGTGGCCCGCAGCAATGTTTGCCCGGAGATAGATCCTCCATCCGAGCCGTCATTTTTTTCTTTCTCTTTCACGCGGCCGCGCCAGGGGGAAGGGGCCGTCGCCACGCCGGACTTCGTCATCGCCGGTGGGGCCGAGGCGCGCGGCGGGCCCGGCAGCTATCCTGAGCGGATCGTGCGCTACCGCGATCTCAGCGCGGATGGGCTGAAGGAGAAAATTGGATTTACCGTCCGCGAAATGGAAGGCCGACTTGCCGCGTTCGGGTTCGGCTGGAAGCACACGACGGCGGCGCAGGCCTACACCATCCACGACTTTCATCCGGTGATGGCTGAAGAGCTGGTTCGCCGTGGCGCCGCGCGATCCGGCCTGACCTGGCACTTTGCCCGCCCGCCGGTGATCGATCTCGAATTCGAGATGGATTGTCGCCGCGTGACGCGTGAAGTCGTGATCTGAGTTTGAATCACACGTGGGGTTGCAGCGCTGAGTTGCCTAGCTCGGACTTCGAAAACACAGGTTATCGAGCAATCCTAGCAAGACCTCGACGACCAGGATCGCAACAAAGGCAACGCCAAGCTTCCCCATCGTCGCGGGCAATGATCGACCATGTCGACCGTTAACGTCCGGCGGCGTAGCCCTGCATGCCCCGCGGATTGGCCGCGGCCCGCCGGCGGCGGCCGACCTTCGATGCGGCGGTCAGGCGCCCCTCCGACCAGTCGGGGCCGATCTCGACGATGTGTCCGCGGCTTTGCAGGGTATCGACGGTTGCTTTCGGCACGCGATTTTCGACCACCAGCACGCCGGGCCGCGCGGTGCGCGGCCAGAACGAAATCGGGAAATGCTCCGAATGCCATGCCGGCGCGTCGATCGCTTCCTGCAGGTTCATTTTGGCGTGGACGTGCCGCAGGAAGAATTGCGTGGTCCACTGATCCTGCTGGTCGCCGCCGGGCGATCCCCAGGCCAGATACGGCTCGCCGTCGCGTAGCGCCATCGTCGGGCTGAGCGTGGTGCGCGGGCGTTTTCCCGGCGCCAGCGAGGCGGGATGATTTTCCTCGAGCCAGAACATCTGCGCGCGGCTGCCGAGGCAAAAGCCGATTTCCGGTATGACCGGCGAGGATTGCAGCCAGCCGCCGGAGGGCGTCGCCGAAATCATGTTGCCGGCCTGGTCGATGATGTCGAAATGCACGGTATCGCCGCGCACCTCGCCGAAGCGGCCAACGGTGGGTTCGCCCGCGCCCATGGCGCCAACCGCCTCGCGGTGGCCCTCCTGACGGCGCAGTTTCACCACCGCGCCGAAACCCTCGACCGAGCCGGGCACGAAATCGAGCGAGGCCTTGTCGGAGATCAGCTTGCGGCGTTCGTCATTATAGGCGTCCGACAACAAGGTGGCGATCGGGATATCGCTGAAATTTGGATCGCCGTAGAACTTCTCGCGGTCGGCAAAGGCGAGCTTGGCGCATTCGACCTGCAGGTGGATGAATTCCGGCCCCGCGGGATCGAGCCCGTCGAGTTCAAAACCCTTCAGCAGCGCAAGCTGCTGCAGCATTACCGGGCCCTGACTCCAGACGCCGGCCTTGCAGACGGTGTAGCGGCCGTAATCATAGGTCAGCGGCGCTTCGATGGTCGGTTGCCAGCGCGCCATGTCGTCGGCGCTCAGCACGCCGCGGTGCGGCGAGCCGGAGACGTCCATCACCTCCTGGGTGCGGCAAAACCTGTCGATCGCCTCGGCCACGAAGCCGTGCGACCACGCCTTGCGCGCGCCTTCGATCTGGGCTGTGCGGTCGGTGCCTGCGCTTTCGGCTTCCTTGAGGATGCGGGCATAGGTTTCCGCAAGCTGCTTGTTGGTGAAGAGCGTGCCGGGTTTAGGCACTTCATTGTTGGGCAGGTAGACCGCGGCCGATGTGGTCCAGTGCTTGCGGAACAATTGCTCGACGGTCTGGATGGTTGCGGAGGCGCGCTCCACCAGGGGATAGCCGTCGCGGGCGTAGGCGATGGCCGGCTCCAGCACGTCGCGGAGCCGCATCGTGCCGTAGTCGCGCAGGAGCAGCATCCAGGATTCGAACGTGCCGGGAACGCAGGCCGCCAGCAGCCCGGTGCCGGGCACCATTTCCAGGCCCTCGCTTCTGTAATGTGCAATCGTCGCACCCGACGGCGCGGGGCCCTGGCCGCAAATCACCCCGGTGCGCCCACGCTTGATATCGTGCACGATGATCGGCACATCGCCGCCAGGGCCGTTCAGATGCGGCTCGACGACCTGCAGCGTAAACGCGGTGGCGACGCCGGCGTCGAACGCATTGCCGCCCCGCTCCAGGATGCCCATTCCGACCGCGGTGGCGATCCAGTGGGTGGAGGTGACCACCCCGAAAGTGCCTTCGATCTCGGGCCTGGTGGTGAACGGATCGGGGTTGATCTTGCTCATGGGTATCCATTGTTACGGGCTTTGTTTGCGGCGCACTTGATCACAGCCGCGACGCTCTGCCAACCGGCTCCCGTCGTCGTGATTAAGCAGACGCCACGGCCTCGGCGGGCTTGTTGACGGCATGGCAGGCAACGCCATCGATCAGCGCGGGGGCCTTTTGGCGGCAGAGGTCGAAAACCAGCGGGCAGCGCGGATTGAAGGCGCAGCCGGGCGGCGGGTCGATCGGATTGGGAATTTCGCCCTTGACGGGTATCCGCTGGCGGCCGGACATCGCGAGATCCGGCACCGCGCCGAGCAGCATCTTGGTGTAGGGCATCCGCGGACGCTCGAAAAGCTCGCGGCCCTCCGCGATTTCGACAATGCGGCCGAGATACATCACGCCGATGCGGTTGGCCATATGCCGGACCACAGCCAGGTTGTGGCTGATGAAGAGGTAGGTGAGGCCGAATTTGTCCTGCAGGTCGCGCATCAGGTTGAGGATCTGCGCCTGCACGGAGACATCGAGTGCGGAGGTCGGTTCGTCGCAAACGATGAATTCGGATTCCGTGGCCAGCGCGCGCGCGATCGCGATCCGTTGCCGCTGACCGCCGGAAAATTCATGCGGATATTTCCAGCCGTCGTCGGCATGCAGGCCGACCAGACCAAGCAGTTCGCCGACGCGCGCGCGAATATTGCGCTCGCCCTGGATCAGGTCGAAAGCGCGGATCGGCTCGGCGACAATGGCATCGACCCGAAGCCGCGGATTGAGGCTCGCATAGGGGTCCTGGAAGATCATCTGGATGCGGCGGCGCAGTTGCTGGCGCGCCTGCGACTGTCTGGCGTCGCTCATCGAAACGCCGTCGATCACGACCTCACCCGAAGTCGGCGGCAACAGCCCGACCACCATTCGCGCCACCGTGGTCTTTCCCGAGCCGGACTCGCCGACCAGCGCAAAGGTCTCGCCCCTGGCGATGTCGAAAGTGACGCCATCGACCGCCTTGAGGAATTCCAGATGGCCGCCCTCGAGCATGCGGTTGAGCCACGGTTTCGAAACATCGAAAACGCGGCGCAGGTTTCTGACCTCGATAAAGGGAGCTGACGTCATGCCGCGGTGTCCTTTGCGGCGGCGTCGTAGAGATGGCAGGCCACGGCCTGTGTGCCGTGGACGATCGGTTCCGGCCGCTCGGTCCGGCAACGATCGAACGCGAACGCGCAGCGCGGGTTGAACGAGCATCCCGGCGGGATCGCGGAAAGCCGCGGCATCGAGCCTGGGATCTGGACCAGCCGAGAGGCGTCGCTTGCCAGCGTCGGGATCGCGCCCATCAGCCCCTTGGCATAGGGATGCAGCGGATTCTGCACCACATCCCTCACGGGACCGATTTCGGCGATACGGCCGGAATACATCACGGCGACGCGGTCCGATGTCTCGGCGATCACTCCCATGTCGTGGGTCACCAGCATGACGGCAGTGCCGTGATCGCGCCCGAGGCGTTTTATCAATGCGATGATCTGGGCCTGCACGGAAACGTCGAGTGCGGTCGTGGGCTCGTCGGCGATGATCAATTCCGGCTCGGCGCAAATCGCGAGCGCAATGACGACCCGCTGGCGCATGCCGCCGGAGAATTCATGCGGATAGCCGTCGATACGCTTGTCGGGCGCGGGAATGCCGACTTCGGCGAGCAGATCGATGGCGCGCCGCCGCGCCGCTTGCTGTGACAGATCGGTGTGGGTGCGGATAGTTTCGATCAACTGGTCGCCGATCCGGTACAGCGGGTTGAGGCTGGTGAGCGGGTCCTGAAAAATCATCCCGATCCGCTTGCCCCGGATACGGCGCATCTCTTCCGGCGGCAGGTTGTCGATCCGCAGGCCCGACAGATAGATCTCGCCGCCGGCAATGCGCCCGGGGGGATCGATCAGGCCGATCACCGCAAGGCCGGTGACGGATTTTCCGGCACCGGATTCGCCGACCACCCCCAGCACCTCGCCCTTGGCGATATCGAACGAAATGCCGTCGATGGCGCGCAGAGTGTTGTGACGGGTGACGAATTCGACCCTGAGGTTGCGCACGGAAAGGACAGGTTCGGTCATGCGATCGGATACACTTGAGTTGCGGCGCCTCTCACCGGAGCTTCGGATTGAGCGCGTCGCGCAGCCAGTCGCCGAGCAGGTTGATCGAGAGGATCAACGCGGCAAGCCCAAATCCGGGGAAGGCAACGATCCACCACTCGCCGGCGAACAGATAATTGTTGCCGATCCGGATCAACGTGCCGAGCGAGGGCATGGTATCGGGCATGCCGGCCCCCAGAAACGACAACGTCGCCTCGGTAATGATCGCCAGCGCGAGATTGATGGTCGCGATCACCAGGATCGGTCCCATCGCGTTTGGCAGCACGTGCCGCAGCATGATCACGGGGGCAGGCAGGCCGATCAACTGCGCTGCCGCCACGTAATCCCTGTTTTTCTCCACCATGACCGAGCCGCGCACCGTACGCGCATATTGCACCCAAAAACTGAGGCCGATCGCAAACACCAGCACCGCGAGCGTGCTCATGGCGTCCATGCGGTTGCCGAACATCGATTTGGCGACCCCGTTGATCAGCAGCGCGATCAGGATGGCGGGGAAGGTCAATTGCACGTCGGCGATACGCATGATCAGGCCATCGACGGCGCCGCCGAAATAGCCGGCGATCAGACCGAGAATGATGCCGAGCGCGCCGGAGAACAATACGCCGAGAACGCCGACGACGAGCGAAATCCGCAAGCCGTAGAGGATGGCCGAAAATACATCGCGGCCCTGCTCGTCGGTGCCCAGCAGGAACGGGCTCTGGCCGTCGGCCATCCAGAGCGGCGCGATCCGCGAATTCATCAGCTGAAGCTGCGCCGGATCGAACGGGTTCTGCACGGCGAGAAGCGGCGCCATGAGCGCGAGCAGGAAGAACAGCAGGGTCACGGCGGCGGCGGCCATGGTGAGCCGGGAGCGGCGAAACGAATAGAACACGTCGCTTTCGAGCGCGCGCCGAAGCCAGTGGTCGGGCGTCCCGCCGGCATGCGACGCGTTCGAATTGGCCTTGTGCGGGACGGCGGCGTCGGACATGCGGGTTCTCGGGCTCAGGCGGGGCGGTCGATGGTCGAGCGCAGGCGCGGATCGACCACGGTGTAGAGAAGATCGACCACGAGATTGATGGTGACGAAGATCAGAGACACCATCAGCAAGTAGGCCGCCATGATCGGGATGTCGACATTTTGCACCGCCTGCACGAACAGAAGCCCCATGCCCGGCCACTGGAAGACTGTTTCAGTGATGATTGCAAATGCAATAACCGAGCCAAATTGCAGCCCGGCGACGGTGATGACCGGAACCAGCGTGTTCTTGAGGGCGTGACCGAAGTGAATCGCGCGCGTGGTCAGTCCACGCGCCCGCGCAAAGCGGATATAGTCGGTGCGCAGGACCTCGAGCATCTCGGCCCGCACCAGCCGCATGATCAGCGTCATCTGGAACAGGCCCAGCGTTATCGAGGGCATGATGAGGGCCTTCAGGCCGGACACCGTGAGCAGGCCGGTGGTCCACCAGCCGAATCGCACGACGTCGCCGCGGCCGAACGACGGCAGCCAGCCCAGCACCACCGCGAACAGGTAGATCAGGAGAATGCCGATCAGAAAGGTCGGCAGCGAAATTCCGATCAGCGAAACCGCCTGGAATATCTTCGCCAGAATCGTGTCGCGTTTCAGCGCCGAATAGACCCCCATCAGGATGCCGAACACCATCGCGAGTATCGTGGCGCAGGTGGCCAGTTCCAGCGTTGCCGGCATCCGCTCCTTCAGGAGGTCCGCGACCGGCAGGCGGAACTGGTAGGAGACGCCGAATCTGAATTGCGCCGCGTTGGCGAAATAGCGAGCGAACTGCACCGGCACGGGATCGTCCAGGCCGAGCGATTTGCGGATCGCGGCGCGCTCGGCAGCCGAGGTATCGATCGAGACGATCTGGTTGACCGGATCGCCGGCGAAGCGGAACATCGAAAACGAGATGATGCCGACCGCAAGCATGACGCCGATGGCCTGGATTGCCCGGCGAAGAGTGAAAGCGAGCATATCTTCCTTTCACTTCTTTTCAGAGGCGGCGTGCGCCAACCGAATCCGGATCTGCCAGGTTCGGCTGACTCGATGTTCAAGTCGGCAACAGCCGGCCCGGATGGCGTAGCCCGAAACGACAAGTCCCGGAAGCCGATGCTTCCGGGACTTCACGTCAAGAAGCACTACTCTTCCTTTTTCGTCGCCCAGTAGAGCAGGACCTCGTTGTCCGCGCGCTGGGTCAATTTCACTTTTTTGGAGACGCCCCATGCCAGCGCCTGCTGGTGCAGCGGGATATAGCCGTAGTCCTTGATCCCGATTTCGAAGGCGTGCTTGATCATCTGGTCGCGCTTGGCAGTGTCGGGCTCGACCAGGATCTTGTCGGCCAGCGCATCCAGCTCCTTGTTGCAATAGCCGCCGAGATTGGCCTCGCCGCGGGTGGCGTTCTTCGGGTCGTCCCGGCAACCCATGATATCATACAGCACGTTGTGGGAATCCATCGAGGCCGGGGTCCAGCCCAGCAGGTAGAACGAGGTCTGGTAACCGCCGGGCTTCAGCACCTTGCCGAAATATTGCGCCTTGGGCTGTGCCAGCAGGTTCACCTTGACGCCGATGCGCGCCAGCATGCCGACCACCGCCTGACAGATATCGGCGTCGTTGACGTAGCGGTCGTTGGGGCAATCCATCGTGACTTCAAAGCCGTCGGGATAGCCTGCCTCGGTCATGAGCTTCTTGGCGCCGTCGGGATCGGCTTTCGGCCGGGTGAAGTCCTTTGAAAGGGCGAACAATTGCGGAGCGATCATCAGCGCCGAGGGCGTCGAAAGGCCGCGCATCACGCGATTCTTGATCAGATCGACATCGATCGCCTTGTAGAAGGCCTCGCGGACGCGGATATCCTTGAACGGGTTCTTGCCCTTGACGTTGGAATACAGAAGTTCGTCCCGCACCTGGTCCATGCCGAGGAAAATGGTGCGAATTTCCGGTGCGGTCATGACCGTGGCGGTGCCGCTCGCGTTGACCCTCTGGATATCCTGAGTGGGAACCGGCTCGATCACGTCGACTTCACCCGAGAGCAGTGCCGCGACCCGCGTTGCAGCCGACCCGATCGGCGTAAAGATAATTTCCTTGAGGTTGTGCTCGGGCTTGTTCCACCAGTTCGGGTTTGCCTTGAACACGGTCTTCACGCCGGGCTGATGGCTCTCGATCATGAACGGACCGGTGCCGTTTTCGTGCAACGATGCATAACTCGGCGTCGTTGCGGAAGCCGGCGTCGGTGCGACCGCGTTGTTCTCCTCGCACCATTTCTTGTCCATGATGAACCAGCCGTCCCATTGCGATGTCAGAATGGGGTTGGGCGAGTCGAGCTTCACATCGACCGTGTAGTCATCGATCTTGACGAACTTGGCGTCGGCCGGAACGTTGGTCAGGAAGTTGGAGCCCTTGGCCCGCACACGATCGGCGGAAAAAATCACATCGTCGGCGGTGAAGGGGTCCCCGTTGTGGAATTTGACGCCCTTGCGCAGATGAAAGCGCCAGCGGGTCGGCTCCGGGGTTTCCCAGCTTTCGGCGAGCGCCGGGACGATCTTCAGATCCTTGTCGCGGGTGACCAGGCCCTCATAGACATGCGCATGATGGGCAATGGTCGTGGTTTCCTTGAGCGTGTAGGGATCGAGCGATTTGAGCTCGCCCTGGTTGGCGTAGCGCAGGGTCTGGCTTGAAGCCGGCGTCACGGCAAAAGCGACGATCAGGGCGGTGGTCGCTGCAAACAGGGGTTGACGTAACGGCATTGGTTGACGCTCTCCGGGGGTGGCCTGCTGTTCAGGTCTGCAGTATCGACAGCCACGATCGATCTATGTTGCCAGAGTTTGGCCGTCGCGCAAGCGTGATTTCCCGACGGCGCGCGGTTTGCGCGACGTTGCCGCAATAACTAGCTTCACGGCTACACGGCAGGCGGCGGCAGCAAGCCCGCAACACTCAACGGGAGCGCCGGATGGCGGAACTCAAGGCCGATGTTCTTGTATTGGGTGCAGGGATGGTCGGCGTTAGCGCCGCCCTGCACCTGCAGCAGCGGGGACGGGATGTCATCCTGGTCGACAGGCACGAACTCGCCGGCGAAGAGACCAGTTTCGGAAACGCCGGCCTGATCGAATGTGCCTCGGTGTTTCCGTACATGTTCCCCCGTGATTTCGCGCAGCTTCTGCGATACGCGTTAAATCGCTCGCCGCAAGTTCGCTACCGCTTTTCGGATTTGCCGTTCTCGCTGCCGTGGCTGCTGCGTTACTTCCTCGCTTCGTCGCCGGATCGGGCGCTGCATAGCGCGATGGCCGAACTCCCCTTGATCCGGCGCAGTCTGATCGAGCATGAGGCGTTGATCGCGGAAGCCGGCGTTCCGGAGCTGCTGCGAAAGACCGGCTGGATCAAGCTGTTTCGCTCCGATGCCAGCCTCGCCGACGCGGTGCGCGACGCCGAGCGCGCCCGGCAATACGGTGTCGCGGGCGAGGTTCTCGATGGCAAGGCGATCGCCGCGCGCGAGCCCAGCCTGACCGGAGATTTCTCAGGTGCGGTCTATTGGCCCACGCCGGGATTCGTTCCCGATCCCGGTGCTCTGGCCAAGGCCTATGCGGCGCTTTTCAAGCGCAAGGGCGGGCGTTTTCTGGTGGGCGACGCGAGAACGCTCGAACAGGATTCGGGTCGATGGCGCGTGCAAGGTCCCGAGGGCGCGGCGGCCGCGCGCGAAGTCGTCGTGGCGCTCGGACCGTGGTCCGATCTGGTGTTTCGTCCGCTTGGATATTCCATTCCGCTCGGCATCAAGCGGGGTTACCACCTGCATCTGGCGCCGCGCGGCAACGCCGTGCTCAATCATCCCGTGCTTGATTCGGATCTCGGCTTTCTGCTGGCGCCGATGAACCGCGGCATTCGGCTCACCACCGGCGTGGAGTTTGCCCGCCGTGACGCGCCGTCCACGCCGGTCCAGATTCAGCAGGCGCTGCCGCGGGCGCGTGCCTTGTTCCCGCTAGGAGAGGCGATCGACGCGAATCCCTGGAAGGGTGCGCGGCCGTGCTTGCCCGATATGCTGCCGGTCATCGGGAAGGCGCCTCGCCATGCCGGGCTGTGGTTCGATTTCGGCCACCAGCACCATGGGCTGACGTTGGGTCCGGCGACCGGCCGGCTGCTGGCGGAGATGATGACCGGCGAGACGCCGTTCGCCGATCCCGTTCCCTTTGTCGCCGCACGCTTTGGTTGACCATGGCTGCCGAAGGAAGGCGCAAAGGGGCGTCTCGCCCCTTCAGGCCGCTTGCGTCCCGTGGCCCGTCGCGGCGATACTGCCGCACGCTGTCAATGCGATCAGGAGTGCCCATGAAGGTTAACGTTGAAATAGATTGCACGCCACTGGAGGCTCGGCAGTTTTTCGGGCTCCCGGATGTACAGCCGATGCAGACGGCAGTCATGGAAAAGCTTCAGAGCCAGATGATGGAAAATATCCAGAAGGTCTCGCCGGAAGCGCTGATGCAGAGCTGGCTCTCGTTCGACCCGAAGCTAGGTGAGCGATTTGGAGATATGTTCGCGGCCATGACGGGCATGGGCGGCACGCGCGCGACCGACAAGAAATGACGCTGCCGACTGACGGGAGCGAACCGACGGTGGCGGGCCCGCTTCGTCCGCCGGGAATCGGCCTGTTGCTGGCCGAGATGAGAGGGATATTCGAGTTCAACGCCAGCCTGTTGCTGTCTCCGTTGCTGATGCGCGCGCCAAGGGGCGATGGGCATCCGGTGCTGACATTGCCCGGGTTTCTCGCCAGCGACCTGTCGATGGCGCCGATGCGCCGGTATCTGAAAGAGCTCGGATACGATGCCCACGCCTGGAACATGGGCCGCAACACCGGCGGCATCGCGCGCATGCGGGCGGCATTGCGCGGGCGACTGGCCGAGATTCACGAAAGTTGCGGCCGCAAGGTCAGCATTGTCGGCTGGAGCCTGGGCGGCGTCTATGCGCGCGACCTGGCGCTGCAGGCGCCTCACATGGTGCGATACGTTGTGACGCTGGGAAGTCCCTTCGCCAACGATATCAGGGCGACCAACGCCACCCGGCTCTATGAAGCGTTGTCGGGCGAAGCGGTCGACGACAATCCGGAGTTTCGCGAGGCGATAGCAGGCGACTTGCCGGTTCCAACCACGTCGATCTTTTCACGCGCTGACGGCGTCGTGAACTGGCAAACCTGCCTGTTGCGTCCCTCCGCGACCTCTGAAAACATCGAGGTATACCTCGCCAGCCATATCGGACTCGGCGTCAACCCGGCTGCCTTGTGGGCGGTCGCCGACCGCCTGGCGCAGGCCGAGGGCCAATTCAGCCAATTTGACCGATCGGGGCCGTTTGCCATTGCATATGCGCCTCCAGAACATGCACAATCCTGATCGGCGCCCCAAATTGGGGACCGTCTGAACGCCAGAAGCGCCATCAACGCGCCGCGTGAACTGTTCGCGGGAGGAACATATGAGTGACGCCAGGAAGCTGTCCTCAATGGATGCGTCGTTTCTGTATCTGGAAACACCGGAAATGCCGATGCATGTCGGGAGCATGGCCATCTTCCGTCTGCCCGACGATTACAAGGGTGACTTCTTCGAAGACTTCAAGGCGATGATCGCCTCGCGGCTGCACATCGCGCCGATCCTCAAGAGCCGGCTGGAAAAGGCGCCGCTCGACATCGATCATCCTTCCTGGGTCGAGGACGACCAGTTCGACATCGACCGCCATATCTTCCGCGGCAGTCTTCCGGCTCCCCACGACCGCGCCACGCTGGAGCGCATCGTCGGCTGGATGCATGCCAAGCTTCTCAATCGCGCCCGTCCGCTCTGGGAATTCTACGTCTTCGAAGGCATGAAGGACAACGAGATCGGACTTTACTCCAAGATGCACCACGCCTGCATCGACGGCGGCGCGGGGGCTGCGCTGACCAACATGATCTACGATGTGACGCCGGTGCCAAGGATCATCGAGCCGCCGGAGGCGCGGGCGAAGGCTGGGCAGGAGCCACGCGACATCGCCGCCAATCTCCTTGATTCCTATCAGCAGCTCTGGCGCCAGCCGTTCGACGCCTCCGCCGCCGCCAAGGGCATCGAACTGCCGCGCTCGGGAAAAAGCGATCTCGGATCGATCCTGTTCGACAACGCGATGTTCCAGATCGAAAACGCGGTGAAGTTCGTCGGCAATGTGCCGACCATGCTCAAAAGCGTCTCCGACGTGGTCGGAAAGATATCCGATCCGAAATCGCGCGACAGTATCGCCAGCATGGTTTCGCCGTCGACCATCCTGAACAAGTCGATTTCATCGGAACGCAGCTTTGCCGGCGTATCGATCCCGCTCAGCCGCGCGAAAGCGCTGGCGAAGCAGGCCGGCGGCAAGCTGAACGATGTGGTGCTCGCAATATCGAGCGGCGTGGTCCGGCGCTATCTTCTGGAGCGCGGCGCGCTGCCGGCTAAATCCCTGACCGCGGCGGTGCCGATCTCGCTGCGCGAAGAGGGCAACACCGACGCCAACAACCAGGTGTTCGGCATGATCTGCTCGATCGCCACCAATATCGAGGATCCCAAGGCGCGGCTGCAGGCGATCATCGCGCAATCCACCAAATCCAAGGAGATGTCGCATCCGCTGCGGGCGTTGATGCCGCAGGTGTCGAACGTCTCGATGCTGGGGGCGCCGATCCTGGTCCAGATCCTGGCGCTGCTTTACAGCCGCTCCAGCCTGTCGGACGTGCTGCCGCCGGCGGCGAACATCACCGTGTCCAATGTTCCCGGACCGCGCCAGACGTTGTATGCGGCGGGAGCCGAATTGCTGCACATCTTCCCGGTGTCGATCTCGACCCACGGGCTTGCGCTCAATATCACCGTGCAGAGCTACCGCGATCAGCTCGATTTCGGTTTCGTCGCCGGCGCCAACATCATTCCGCACGTCCAGCTTCTCTGCGACATGCTGCCGGGGGAGTTCGCGGCGCTTGAAGCCGCGTTTGCTCCGCCGGCCGATCTCAAGAGTCAGGCAAGCTGATCCGCAATTGGAGTGAGTAGCCAATGATCGAAATGCCGCCACTGCAGTTTGCCCAGACCAACGGAATTCGGATGGGCTTTTATGAGGTCGGCCCGAAGACCGACAAGCCGCCGGTCATTCTCTGCCACGGCTGGCCCGAGATCGCGTTTTCGTGGCGCCACCAGATCAAGGCGCTGAGCGAAGCCGGGATTCGGGTGATTGCGCCGGACCAGCGCGGCTATGGCTCAACCGAGCGGCCCGAACCGGTCGAAGCCTACGACATCGAGCACCTGACCGGAGATCTCGTCGGCCTGCTCGATCATCTCAAAATCGAAAAGGCTGTCTTCGTCGGCCATGACTGGGGCGGATTCATCGTCTGGCAGATGCCGCTTCGACATATCGACCGCGTCGCCGGCGTCGTCGGCATCAATACGCCGCACACCAACCGGGCCTGGGCCGATCCGATCGAGCTGCTGCGCAAGCGCTTCGGCGAGCAGATGTATATCGTCCAGTTCCAGGATTCGGCGCGCGAGCCCGACAGGATCTTCGGCAGCCGGGTGGAGCAGACCTTTGACGCCTTCATGCGCAAGCCGGTGCCGCGATCCGATACCGCGCCGGAGGAGCAGGTGGTTGCCGGCGTCGGGGCTTCGCCGCGACTTAATCTGGCGTTTCCGCAGATGATTGCGGGTTACGACGCAAAGCACGATCCGCGCACGCCGATCCTGTCGCCTGAGGAAAAGCAGGTGTTCGTCGATACCTTCAGGAAGACCGGCTTCACCGGCGGCATCAACTGGTACCGCAACATGTCGCGCAACTGGCAGCGCTCGGCCGGCCTCGACCATACCGTGCGCGTGCCGTCGCTGATGATCATGGCCGAGAACGATGCGGTGCTGCCGCCGTCTGCAGCCGATGGCATGGAGAAGCTCATTCCCGACCTCGAAAAATATCTGGTGCGGGACAGCGGTCACTGGACCCAGCAGGAAAAGCCGGAAGAGGTCAGCGCCAAGCTGATCGAATGGCGCAGAAGGCGCTTTGGGTAAGGTGCTCCATCGTCATTGCGAGCGAAGCGAAGCAATCCAACCTCTGACACCGGCAAGTGTGGATTGCTTCGTCGCAAGAGCTCCTCGCAATGACGGTGGCGGGGAGCAGTTCAGGCAGGAGACAATCCGCAAATGGCGTCCACCAACCGACTAAGCCCGATTCCGCATCCGCCGACCATGCCGGTGGTTGGCAACATGCTATCGCTGGATTCGACCGCGCCGGTGCAAAATCTGGCCCGGCTGGCCAGGGAATTGGGGCCGATCTTCTGGCTCGACATGATGGGCGCGCCGCTGGTCATCGTCTCCGGCCACGACCTCGTCAACGAACTCAGTGACGAGAAACGCTTCGACAAGGCGGTGCGCGGGCCGCTGCGCCGGGTGCGCGCGATTGGCGGCGACGGCCTGTTCACCGCCGACACGACCGATCCGAACTGGAGCAAGGCGCACAACATCCTGCTGCAGCCTTTCGGCAATCGCGCCATGCAGTCCTATCACCCGAGCATGGTCGATATCGCCGAACAGCTCGTGAGGAAATGGGAACGGTTGAACGCCGACGAGGAGATCGACGTCGTTCACGACATGACCGCGCTGACCCTCGATACCATCGGACTGTGCGGGTTCGACTACCGTTTCAATTCGTTCTATCGGCGCGATTATCATCCCTTCGTCGAATCGCTGGTGCGCTCGCTCGAGACCATCATGATGATTCGAGGTTTGCCGCTGGAAAATCTGTGGATGCAGAAGCGGCGGCGCGATCTCGCCGGCGACGTGGCCTTTATGAACAAGATGGTGGACGAGATCGTCGCCGAGCGCCGCAGCAACGCCGCTGCCACCGACGACAAGAAGGACATGCTCGCCGCCATGATGACCGGCGTCGACCGGTCTACCGGCGAGCAGCTCGACGACGTCAACATCCGCTACCAGATCAACACCTTCCTGATCGCCGGGCACGAAACCACCAGCGGGCTGTTGTCGTGCACGCTCTATGCATTGTTGAAGCATCCCGAGGTCCTGAAGAAGGCTTATGAGGAAGTCGACCGGGTGCTCGGGGGCGATGTCAACGCCAAGCCGACCTATCAGCAGGTGACGCAACTCAGCTACATTACGCAGATTCTGAAGGAAGCCCTGCGGCTGTGGCCGCCTGCGCCGGCCTACGGCATTTCGCCGCTTGCCGATGAGACCATCGGCGGCAAATACAGGATCAAGAAGAACACTTTTGTCACGGTGCTGGTGCTGGCGCTGCATCGCGACCCCAGCGTCTGGGGGCCGAATCCGGACGCATTCGATCCGGAGAATTTTTCCCGGGAGGCGGAGGCCGCGCGTCCCGTCAATGCCTGGAAGCCGTTCGGCAACGGCCAGCGCGCCTGTATCGGCCGCGGCTTTGCCATGCATGAAGCCGCACTCGCGATCGGCATGATCCTGCAGCGCTTCAAGCTGGTCGACGTCAATCGTTACCAGATGCACCTGAAGGAGACGCTGACGATCAAGCCTGACGGGTTCAAGATCAAGGTGCGTCCGCGCACGGACAATGAGCGCGGTACGCATGCGGGTGCGGCCACGGCGACGGCTTCGAGCGCCGTGGCGGCGCCGCGCGCACGAACCCGTCCCGGGCACAATACGCCGCTGCTGGTGCTGTACGGGTCCAATCTCGGCACCGCCGAAGAACTCGCCACCCGGGTGGCCGATCTGGCCGAGGTCAACGGCTTTGCGACCAGACTGGCGCCGCTCGACGATTATGTGGGCAAGCTGCCGGAGCAGGGCGGCGTCCTGATCTTCTGCGCCTCGTATAATGGCGCGCCGCCCGATAACGCCACGCAGTTCGTCAAGTGGCTCGGCGGTGATCTGCCGAAGGATGCATTTGCACGACTTCGCTATGCGGTGTTCGGCTGCGGCAACAGCGACTGGGCCGCGACCTATCAGTCGATTCCTCGACTGATCGACGAGCAGTTGGCCGCGCATGGTGGACGCAGCGTGTACGCCCGCGGCGAGGGCGATGCGCGCGGCGACCTCGACGGCGAATTCGAGAGCTGGTTCGCCAAGCTCGCGCCCCTGGCGACCAGGGAATTCGGCATCGAACAGAATTTCAGCCGCAGCGCCGAGGACGAGCCGCTCTACCAGATCGAGCCGGTGGCGCCGTCAGCGGTCAATGCCGTCGTCGCGCTCGGCGGCGCTTCGCCGATGAAGGTCCTGGCCAATACCGAGCTGCAAAACAGGCAAGGCGCCGGCGCGTCGGAAAGATCGACGCGGCACATCGAGGTGCAACTGCCGTCCGGCATCAGTTACCGGGTCGGCGATCATCTCAGCGTGGTGCCGCGCAACGATCCGGCGCTGGTGGATTCGGTCGCGCGCCGCTTCGGATTCCTGCCGTCCGATCAGATACGCGTGCAGGTCGCCGAAGGCCGGCGCGCGCAACTGCCGGTCGGCGAGCCGGTATCGGTCGGACGGCTGTTGACCGATTTTGTCGAATTGCAGCAGGTCGCGACCCGCAAGCAGATCCAGATCATGTCCGAGAACACCCGCTGTCCCCAGACGAAGCCGAAACTGTTGGCCTATGTCGGCGAGGATGCCGCTTCCACCGGCCATTATCGTTCGGAAATTCTCGGAAAGCGCAAATCTGTGTTCGACCTGTTGGAGGAGCATCCGGCCTGCGAATTGCCGTTCCATGCCTATCTCGAGATGCTGTCGCTGCTCGCGCCCCGCTATTATTCGATCTCTTCGTCGCCCTCGGTCGATCCCTCGCGCTGCAGCGTCACCGTCGCCGTGGTCGAAGGGCCCGCGAGTTCGGGCCGCGGCATCTATAAGGGCGTCTGCTCGAACTATCTTGCCGGCCGTCGCGCAGGCGAGACGGTCCACGCGACGGTGCGCGAAACCAAGGCCGGGTTTCGGCTGCCGGACGATTCAACCGTGCCGATCATCATGGTCGGCCCCGGCACGGGGCTGGCGCCATTCCGCGGTTTCCTGCAGGAGCGCGCCGCCTTGAAAGCCAGGGGCGCAAGCCTTGGCCCCGCGATGCTGTTTTTCGGCTGTCGCCACCCCGAGCGGGATTATCTCTATGCGGACGAGCTGAAAGCCTTCGCCGCCGGCGGCATCACCGAACTGCACACCGCGTTCTCGCGCACTGATGGTCCGAAGACCTATGTGCAAAACCTGGTCGCGGCCGAGAAAGATCGTGTCTGGAGCCTGATCGAACAGGGCGCGATCGTCTATGTCTGCGGCGACGGCGGCAAGATGGAGCCGGACGTCAAGGCCGCGATTGTCGCGATCTACCGGGAGCGGAAAGGCGTCGATGCCGATGCGGCGCAGCGCTGGATCGACGATCTCGGTGCCAGGAACCGCTACGTGCTCGATGTCTGGGCGGGTGGCTGAGCCGCTACCTTTTCGGCAACCGCTCGAAGCTCGGCAATCCTTCCGGGATGGCGTGGAAAGGCTGCTTGTCGATGGTGTAGATCGCCATTTGCGGGCTGCCGAAGAAAGCGGGGTCGTCGAGCGTGCCGACTTTCAGGATCACCGCGTTCAGGCCCGGCCGCCGCGTCGTGAGATGCGTGCCGCATTCGGCGCAGAATTCCCGGGTGACCGCGCTCTCCAGATCGCTGCGCGTGAACCGTTTGGGGGTACCCCTGGTATAGGCGCATCCCTCGACCGGCATCAGCATGAACATGTTGGGGGCGCCTCCCGAAATGTACTGGCACTCGCGGCAATGGCATTGCGCCTTGAACATCGGCTCGCCCTCGGCCACGTAGCGCACCGCGCCGCAATAACATCCGCCTTCCAGTTTCATGACGTTCTCCTGTTTTATGAATGAATTGCCTGCGCGGATGCCGCCTGGGCGTGCCGATCGATAGAGTCGATGATCTGCGGCCACATCGGGATCGGCAGCGCATGGCCCATGCCTTCGATCATCAAGAGTTTCGCGCCTGGTATAGAGGCCGCGGTGTCCTTGCCGCCCATGGGGTGAACCAGCGGATCGACGGTGCCGTGGATCACGAGCGTCGGCGCCTTGACGGTGTGCAGCCGCTCCTTGCGGCTACCTGAGGCGAGGATCGCGCGGAGCTGCCGCCCGACGCCGGCCGGATTGAGGCCACGCGCGAACGTGCGTTCGGCACGGTCCTGGTCAAGCGCTTCGTCTTCCGGGAAGCTGCCGACCCGCAGGACTTTCCAGGTCTGCGCAAAGCGCACGAAGAATTCCTCCCTGGTCGTCGGCGGCGGCGCCATCAGGATGGCCATCGCTTCGCGGGTCGCCGGCGGCACCTTCGGATTGCCGGTTGTCGACATGATGGAAGTAAGCGAGCGCACCCGTTGCGGAAACAGAATCGCGATTTCCTGGGCGATCATACCGCCCATCGACAAGCCGACCACATGAGCCGACCTGATGCCGAGCACGTCCATCAGGCCGATCGTATCCTCCGCCATGTCGCGCAGTCTGTAGGTCGCCTGAACCGGGATTTTCAAGAATCGCAACTTGAGCAGTTCCATCGCGGTCAGGCGCTTGCCGCCGGAGAGGTGGCTGGACTTGCCGATATCGCGATTGTCAAAGCGGATGACGCGAAACCCGCGCGCCGCCAGCTGCCGGCAGAACTCATCGTCCCAATGGATCATCTGGGCGCCGAGCCCCATGATCAAAATAATCGGTTCCGCGCTGGCGTCGCCGAAGATCTCGTAACAGAGGTCGACGCCGTTGGCGCGGGCGATCTGCGGCGGCTGATGGGCTGATGCATTCACCTTGGCTATCCCCCGGATGGTCTTGCGATGACAACTCTATGACATGGTTTTTCGCGATGCAGAAGGCTCCCCGGTCCGGCAAACCAAAGGTCGCGATGTTGACCGCCTTGGCGCAACGGTATGGTATGATCCAAAACAAGCGAGAAACTCGCGATCATGCTGGAGGTCGCCGATGGCAGACAAGAGCAACGATCCCGTCGCGCTGTGGCAAAATATGATCGGCGAGATGGAGAAGGGATTCAATGCCTTCGCCAACCGGGCGATGGCGTCGCCGGAATTTTCCAAGGTCGTCAATCAGGTCGGCGGGGTCACGGCCGGGGCGCAAAAACAACTCGGCGACCTCATGGAGAAATATCTCCTCAGCATGAACCTGCCGAGCCGGGCCCAGATGGTCAGCATGGCCGAGCGGCTGGCCTCGATTGAAAAACAGCTGAACGAGATCAAGGCGCTGCTGCATCAGGTGCATGGCAATCCTGCAGCGCCTGGCAGCGGAAGTTCGGCTGCGCCGCGGCCGCCGCGCACCAGGCGCCCGCCGTCCGCCGGTGGGGAGCAAAAATGAACGCGCCCGCGGGCCTCGATCTGGCTGACCTCCCGGCGCGGATCCAGTCCGAGGTCCAGCGCGCGATCCAGCGCAGCATCAAGGGCGTCGAATATATCTCGACATCGGGCCCGTCGCTCGGTTCGACTCCGAAGGACATTTTGAGCGTCCGCGGCACGATGAATCTCTATCATTACCGGCCGGTTGCCGAAGAGATCTACCGCGTGCCGATCCTGATCGTGATGGCGACCACCAACCGCGGCTACATTCTCGACATGGTGCCCGGCCAGAGCTTCATCGAGTTTCTCCTGAATCGCGGCTACGACGTCTACATGCTGGACTGGACCGCGCCGAAGCCGGAGGAGAAAAGACTGCGGATGGAGGACTACGTCCTCGACTTCATTCCGGATTGCGTGCGCCAGGTGCAGCGCGATTCCGGCGAGACCGAAATCACCGTGATCGGCTATTGCTTCGGCGGCGTGCTGTCGCTGCTCTATGGCTCGATCTTCGCCGACGGGCCGATGAAGAACCTGATCTGCTTCACCACCCCGGTCGATTTCCGCGAGATGAAGCTGTTCCAGAACTTTTCCGACAGACGATATTTCGACGTTGATCATCTGGTCGACAGCATCGGTAACGTTCCGCCGGAAATGATCCTGTCATCGTTCGAAATGCTGCGGCCAGCGTCGCGCGCCGCGAGTCAGGTACAGCTTTGGGAAAACATCTGGAACGACGAATTCGTAAAATCGTATCGGATGTTCGATCGCTGGGCGACCGACACGCTGCCGTTGGCCGGCGAGTATTTTCGCACCATCACCAAGGACCTGATGTGGGACAACAAGCTCTATAACGACACCATGTCGGTCGGCGGACGGAAAGCGGATATCTCGAAGATCAAGGTTCCGATCCTGCATGCGGTGGCCGAGCATGATCACATCGTTCCCTACGACGCCGCCAAGCCGCTGATTCGGAAGATCGGCTCGGCCGACAAGGAGGAGGTGGTCCTCAAGGGCGGCCACGTCAGCCTTGTCGCCGGAGCGAACGCGATCAGGCGGCTGTGGCCCAAACTCGATTCATGGTTATGCGAGAGATCGACATGAGCAGGGAAGCACGTTCCTATCCGCGCCGCGCGGCCACGGACGCCGGCGAGATCGAATTCCGCCTGATGTCGCAGGCCGACGAGGCCGCCGTGCTCGACTTCGCGCAAAGGCTGCCGGTGCATGATCTGCTGTTCCTGCCGCGCGATATCAGCGAGCCCAAGGTGCTGGCCGCCTGGATCAAGGAGATTGAGCGCGGCGCGATCGTAAGCCTGCTCGCCGTCAGGGTGGACCGGGTGGTGGGATGCGGCACGCTGGTGCGCGATCCCCTGTCCTGGTCGCCGCATGTCGGCGAAATCCGCAACGTGGTGGCTTCCGACGTGCGGGGCCAGGGAGTCGGCCGGGTGCTGTCGCAGGAGATTTTTGCCCTCGCCCTGGGCGCCGGCCTTGAAAAGCTGGTGGTGCAGATGACGGTCGATCAAACCGGCGCGATCTCGATCTTCGAAGGCCTCGGGTTCAAGGCCGAGGCGCTGCTGCGCGACCATGTGAAGGATAAAGCCGGCAAAAAGCACGATATCGTTGTGCTCGGGCACAACGTGGCGCAGGTGAGGGCACAGATGGAGGCTTATGGGCTTCCGGGGGCCGTCGCGTAACGACCCGGCGGAATTCCGCCGGCTCGCCGGGCAAACCGCTCAACAATCAGACCGATCACGAATTAGTGATATCGCGGTGCACCATTAATGTTGCATCGCACCATTAACCATGCCATATATCTCTTGCCCCGGGCCAAACCGGACGGGGTGAGCCCATAGCTCAAACCTGAGGATGGAGAGACCCCATGACCGCCGAAACCAATTCCGTGCTGAATACCGTCAAGCAGGCCTTCGCGCCCGTTACCGAGGCGTTCACCAAGCTCCAGAACCTGGAAGTTCCGGAAGCCGCCCGCGAGTTCGTGAAGAAGCAGACCGAGACCGCCAAGGAACGCGCCGCCGACCTCCACGCCGGCTCGGAGAAGATGACTGCCGCGATCGAGACCGCCGTTGCCGGTTCGGTCAGCGAAGCCGCCAAGATCAGCCGCAATATCCAGGACGCGATCTATCAGGATGCCGAGGCTTTCTTCGCCGGCATCGACAAACTGGCATCCGCCAAGTCGCTCAACGAAGCGGTGCAGATTCAGTCCGACATGCTGCGCGCGCGCGGTGAAGTGTTGGTGTCGCGGGCGAAGGCCTCGACCGAATATCTCGGCAAGCTGGTCGCCGATGGCGCCAAGACTGCCCAGGACAACTTCGCCAAGGTCTACAACAAGACCGCCTGATCGCTTCAGTATTAGTTGTGTTAGTTTTGAAGGTCCGCTCAGGCGGGCCTTCTTTTTGTCGCGCATCCGCATAGATTAGCCTGGACCCTCATGGTGAGTAGGGGCGATGCGAAGCCTCATCATCACCATCATTCCGGACGGCGCGAGGCGGCGATCCGGAATCTCGAGATTTTCCGATGTGCAATTGCACATCGTAGTTCGATGCTTCGCATCGCCCTGAATGACCGCGATGGGAACGTCGAGCTACGATTGGACCCAATCAACTCTGCGAAAGCCGCCATGACCGTTCCCGGCACATTCTCGTTCGACGCGCCCGGCGATGCCGCACGTGCGGCCGAGCTGCGGCGGGTCAAGGCGCTGGCGACGCTGGTTCTTGCCGGCACTCTGGCACTGTTCGTGACGGCGAAGCTGCTCCTGCCGCTGCACCCGGTCTTCGGCTTTGTTGCAGCCTTCGCCGAAGCCGCCACCATCGGCGGCCTGGCCGACTGGTACGCCGTCGTGGCGCTGTTCAAGAGACCGCTGGGATTGCCGATCCCGCACACTGCGATCATCCAGGGCAATCAGCACCGCATTGCCGACAAGCTCGGTGAATTCATC
>JBAVEE010000659.1:0-4264 GCA_049587575.1 Bradyrhizobium sp. | reverse complement strand
GTGCCGGACATGCCGTGGTCGTATCTGCCGACCCTGTTCGCGCTGCAACTTCCCGAAATATTGCTGGCCCTGTTGATCGCGGCTGTCGTCGGCACGGTGGTGGCGTTGTCGCGCGCCGACGTAACGGGCCGCCGCAAGACCATCCTCCTGATGCTGACGCTGGCGGCGGTGCTGCCGATTATGGTCGCGATCCTGAAGCGGCCTGCGCTTTACAACGGCATTCGCCATTTCATCTTTGTCATTCCGCCGATGACGGTGCTGGCGGGCACCGCCTTCGCCTGGGGCATGAACTGGCTCAAGGAAAACCGCCGCAGCTGGCAACCTGTCGCGCTGGCCGTGTTCTCGTTCGGCCTGTTGCTGCCGCTCGGCGAAATGATCCGGTTGCACCCATACCAGTACACCCATTTCAATCATATCGCCGGCACGGTGCGCGGCGCCGATTTTCGCTACATGCTGGATTACTGGGGCCTCGCTTTCAAGCAGGCCTCCGATGGCCTGCGCGAAGAACTTGACGAGCGGCACGAAGCCCCCCCGCAAGGGCGCAAATGGAAGGTGGCGGTATGTGGCCCGCAGCGTCCCGCCCAGGTCGCGCTCGGCCCCGACTTCACCATCGGCTGGGATAGCCACGCCGCCGATTTTGCCATGACCCTTGGCGAATTCTACTGCAAGGGCCTGACCGCGCCGGTGATGGTGGAAATCAAGCGCGACGACGTGGTGTTTGCCCGCGTCTACGATATCCGCGGGCGCAGCATTTCCAGCCTGCTGGCGATACCGGCTCCCTGAACCAGTCCCGACGTTGCAACAGCATGACTGCCACGCCGGCGCTGCGTCTTGATGCGAACCCGCGGCAGCGTTAGGTTCGAAAATCGCAATTCAACGGGAGAAACCGGTCATGTCGCCAGCGGAAGCTCGCCTGAAGGAAGTTTCGCCGGAAATGGCGGAGGCCGAATGGAGCCAGCGCGTCAATCTTGCCGCCTGCTACCGCCTCGTCGCGCATTACGGCTGGGACGACCTGGTCGACACCCACATCTCCGCGCGGGTGCCGGGACCGGAGCACCATTTCCTGATCAACCCCTACGGACTGATGTTCGACGAAATCACCGCTTCCAGTCTGGTCAAGGTCGACCTCGACGGCAACCAGCTCACCAAGAGCCCCTACAGCATCAACCCGGCCGGCTTCACGATCCACTCGGCAATCCACGAGGTTCGCGAGGACGCCGGCTGCGTGCTTCACCTGCACACGCCCGACGGCACCGCGGTGGCAAGCTGCATGGAAGGCTTGCAGCCGCTGAACCAGACCGCCCAGCTCGTCACCTACGATCTCGCCTATCACGACTATGAAGGCATCGCGCTCGACCATGACGAGCGCCCGCGCCTGCAAAGAGACCTCGGCAGCAAGAACCACATGCTGTTGCGCAATCACGGCACGCTGACGGTCGGCCGCTCCGTGGCCTCCGCCTTCGAACGCATGTTCCACCTCGAGCGGGCCTGCACGATGCAGGTGCGCACCCGGATGCTCGGACCTGGCGCCTATCCCGTCGATCCCGCGGTGGTGGACAAGAACACCAGCCTGCTCGCAAACCCCGAGCGGCAGGAGCTGCGCTCGACCACGCTGGTATGGCCGGCGCTGCTGCGCAAACTCGATCGCCTCGATCCCGGCTACAGGAATTGAATAATCCGACAACTCGGTGTAGTGTTCGTTTCAACAACCTCTGCACGCCGAATCAAAACGCCGCCCAATCCCGGGCGGCGTTTTTGCGTTCAGCGAAGACCGGTCGCTTCGCGGTTGGTCTGAAATTAACCTAATCGGCAGACATTGCCCGCGCCGGCCACGAGATTCGCGCCGATGGGGAGCTGCATGTCGATTCTTTCTTCACCATTTTCTTCTTCCACCGTTAAGACCCGGCGGGCCCAGGCCATGGAAAAATCGGCCGACGGCGCGGCGCTGGCGAGCCGGCTGGCCGAACTTGAGGCGCGCGACCGGGCCTTGGTTGCGTGTATCGACTCCATCATCGACGGTCGCCTCGACGTTGCGCGGCCGACGGCACGGGATCCCCTCTCCGATGCCGTCGGCAGACTGCTGGAACGGCTCGCATCAAGCACATCTCGCGATCTCGACCGTGTCGTCAATCTCAGCATCCAGGGAAGCGAAACCGCGATCTCGACCGCCCGCTTGCTCGATACATCGCGCAACGTGGATATGCGTACCCAGGCGCTGGCTGCAGCCAGCGAGGAATTAGTGGCGTCGATTGGTCAGATCCGGGCAACCGCACAGGCGGCGACCGGAGACGCCGAGGAAATGCGTGCCCGCGCCGAGCATGGCATGGCGACCGCGGATTCGGCGTCGGCGGCAATGGGCCGCGTGGGTACGACTGCAAATCTGGCGTCGGAGAAAATCACGGCCTTGAGCGAAGCATCCGAGGCGATCGGGACTATCGTAAGCTCGATCGACGCGATCGCAAAACAGACCAACCTTCTGGCGTTGAATGCAACCATTGAGGCCGCGCGAGCGGGTGAGGCAGGCAGGGGCTTTGCCGTTGTCGCGACCGAAGTCAAAAGCCTTTCGCAGCAGACGAGCGGCGCCACCGTAGAAATCCGCACCCGAATCGAGCAGTTGCGCGTCGACATCCAAACCATTGTCGAGGCAATGTCCGACTGCACCAAGGCGGCGGTGGAAAGTCGCGACGTCGTGGCATCGCTCGGTGGAGCGATGGCCGGCGTCAGCAAGCAGGTATCCAGCGTGACCACCGGGATGGCGGAAATCGCCAATATCCTGAATCAGCAGACCGATGCGTCGCGCGAAATCGCTCAGGGCAATTCCTCCATTGCCGCAATGACGGAACAGAGCGTCGAACAGGTGGTGGCAATTTCCAACCAGCTCGATGTCGTCCATGCCCTGGTCGGAGAGGAACTTCAGAATCTTTCGAACTTTTCGTTCGAAAACAAGGTGCCGCGCCTTGCCAAGGCGGATCACGTCATCTGGAAAAAGCGGCTCGCGGACATGGCGGTGGGACGTGTCAAATTGAACGCCAACGAACTGACGGATCATCATTCCTGCCGGCTCGGGAAATGGTACTACGGCGACGCCTCACGCGACAGCCGGAGCCACGGCGCGTTCGCGCTTCTGGAAAAGCCCCACGCTCTCGTCCATCAACATGGAAAGCAAGCGGCAAAATTGTTCGAAGCGGGCGATCTTCCTGGCGCCCTGAAGGAAATTCAGAGTGTGGAATCTGCGTCGAAGGACGTCTTGGAGCTGCTGGACCAATTAGGCAGATAGCAAGATCATCGAATTCCACCGCTTGGCCGATTATGCCTTTGGCGCTTCTGCAAGTGCGGCCAGAATTCGCGCCCATGAACGAATGCCCTTGTGAAAGCTCTTGAGGTCGTATTTCTCGTTCGGCGAATGGATGTTGTCGTCGTCGAGCCCAAAGCCCACCAGCACCGTATCCAGGCCGAGCGTTCGCTTGAAATCGGCGACGATCGGTATCGAGGCGCCCGAGCCGGTCAGGACGGCTTCCTTGCCCCACTCGTCGGTCAATGCGCGCCTGGCGGCGGCAAGCGGCTTCATGTTCCAGTCCAGCGCGATTGCCGGCGCACTGGAATGATCGGTGAATTCCGCCCTGCAGTCTCCGGGGAGCCGCGCGGTGACGTAATCGCGAAACGCCTTTCGGATCTTGTCGGGGTCCTGGCCTTCCACCAGGCGGAACGATACCTTCGCCGACGCTTCCGCGGGGATCACCGTCTTTGAGCCTTCCCCGGTATAGCCGCCGATGATGCCATTGATATCGCAGGTCGGGCGCGAGGAGATTTGCTCAATCAGCAGACGGTCCTTCTCGCCGGCAGGAAGCGAAAGTCCGATCGGCTTGAGAAAACTGTCGGCCGAAAGGTCAAGCTTCTTCCATTGCGCGAGGATATCGGGGGGCAGATCTCTTACGCCATCATAGAAGCCCGGAATGGTGATGCGGCCGTCCTGATCGAAAATCCCGCCAAGAATGCGGGTCAGCACCCGGATTGGATTTTGCGCACCGCCGCCGAAGATGCCGGAATGCAAATCGCGGTTGGCGGCCTTGATCTTCACCTCGTCGTAAACAAGTCCGCGCAGCGAGGTGGTGATCGCAGGCGTATTCGGATCCCACATCCCGGTGTCGCAGACGAGCGCGAAATCCGCCTTGAGCTCGTCCTTGTTGTCTTCAAGAAACGGAACGAAGTTTTTCGATCCGGTTTCCTCTTCGCCCTCGATGACGATGGTGACATCGACCGGCAG
>JBAVEE010000658.1:0-3813 GCA_049587575.1 Bradyrhizobium sp. | reverse complement strand
GACGCCGATCCTGTCAAGCAAACGGAGGTTAAGGCCTTGGTGAGGCAGATATAGGATGTTTCAGGAAACCAAATCGGAGCGCCGGCGTAATTTGTTGGACGTCATTGCTCCGGCAGGAGTTTTGCGCTTGGCTGCGGGATGGGTGCGGCCGCGGATTTGCTGGGGGGAGAATATGGTCGGGTCACGTAGCGCGCGGACGGTTGCCAATCTGGGGATCGCCTCGGCGCTGACGATATTCCTGGGCGCCTGCTCGAGCATGAGCCTGCCGTCCTTTTCGTCATCCCCTACGGCGGCCCCGGAGCCGGCGCCTGTGCCCGAAATGCCGGCAACGATCCGCCCCGATGAGATTGTCGGCCGGTGGGGCCTTGCGTCATTCCAGAATCCGAATGACCGCGCCCGCACCGAAGCCGCGGCGCGAGCGCAATGCAAGCAGCCTTATGTGATCGGAGCGGGCGCTTCCGGCGGTGTGATCATGCATCTGGCCGATCAGGCGACGCCCCAGGAACTGCGCCTCAAGGGTAGCCCCAGCGGAAAGAATTATATTGGTCCTCCCGGACCGGCCGGGGGCGAACAGGACCGCGAGATCGTTTCCTTCGACGGGCGTGTCCTGATCACCCGCTTCATCGACAAGGATGCGGCGACCCGCTACGGCAACATGGTCTACGTCCGCTGCGCGCCGCGCGCCTGAGCATTGAATTCTATTTTCCGGCCGTCATACCGGGGTGACGCCAACAGGTCCGCGCCAGGCGCGGCCCGACGACAGGCTCCGCACCAAACGCGGCTCCAGATTCCGGGTTAGATGCCTGGCGTCGCCCCGGAGTGACGATCCCAAACAAAAAAACGCCGGCTTTGCCCCGGCGTTTTATTTTCATGGCGCAGGAAAACCGTCGTCAGTCGAACAACGCGTCGATATCGTCCTGCGAGGCGTGGCCGACGTCGCCTTCGCTCTTTGGACCGTTCAATAGCTTGGCGTCGCCCTCGCGGGTGTCGACGATCGGGGGGGCGTGCGACTTGATGGCGTCGACGCCACCCCAGATATCCATCATGACCGTGATGTGATTTTCGATGAACTTCATCGTGGTCATCACTTTTTTGATGCGCTGACCGGTCAGGTCCTGGAAATTGCAGGCCTCGAAGATCGAAACGACGCGCTCCTGGATTTCCTCGCCGAGCAGCTTTTGCTGATCCGGTGAGGTCACGCTGCTCAGCGCGGTCGCCGCGTTATCGATCGCTTCCGCGGCTTCCAGAATCTGCTGCGTGGCTTCTTCGGTGCCACCGACCACGGCGCCGAGTTCGCCGTTGACCTTGGCCATTTCCTCGCCGTCGAAACTCTTGCCGTGCAGTACCGCTATTTCGCGCTTGGTCCGCGTGATGGCATCGTAGATCAGGTCAAGTTCGACCTTGAGTTTCTCGCATTGCTCGATCTGGGCGCGATAGGTTTCCAGCAGGGCCTGGGTCTCGGCGACCTCGTTGGTGACGGACTCGCCGATGGCACTGGTTGCCGCGCTGGGATCGGGGGTGGCCATCTGGGCCCGGATGGCGCGCAGTTCGCTCATGATCTCGTGGTGCATGGGACCGACTTCGCCGTCAACGTCCGGCAGCGCCGGCATGTCGCCGACAATGGCTTGTTCGATACGAAAACGTCTGCGAGGTACCGGCATGAGATTTGTCCCTAAGCTTCACTCTTCGCCTTTAAAGCAGACTCGATTTAACATGGAGTTCACGCCGGAACCGGGTGTCGAGCGCGTCTTGAGGGCCTCATACCAACGATTAACCATGCGTTGTCGGCGTTCACTGAAAATAAACGCTGCCGGACAAAACGACGCGCGATCGACGACGTGGTGAATCGAAACGCCGGTTCTGTTTACCAAACCGATGCGGTTCTGATCTTAGCTGGTGGCGTGCAGAGGCGCCGCTCCGGCGCTCCCACGACGAAACAGTACAGAGTACGTCGATGTCCAACAGAAAGTATCTTGCGCTTCTTGCCGGCGCGTCTTTTCTCGGCACGGGACTCCATCAGGCGGTGGCGAACGAGGCCGCGTTTGTCGAGGAACCCACCGTGATCTCCGCTGATCCATCCGCCCAGCGGCCTGCCGCACCGATGCGAACGGCCTCGGCCGAACGCTCCAATATGGGCGGCGGCTTCATCGAGTTCCTGTTCGGTGACGGCCAGAATCAGGGCGATCGCTATTCCCGGCAACCTGCCTACCAGCAGCCGCCATACCCATCGCAGCTTCCGATGGAGCCGCAGCAAGCCGCGCGCCAGCCGCAACCGGGCCAACCCGCGTATCCCGGTTTCGATCCGAAATACGAGAAGCAGGTCGTCGATTATGACGGCAAGGAGAGCGCCGGCACGGTTGTCATCGATACGCCCAACAAGTTCCTGTATCTGGTAGAGGGCAACGGCAAGGCGATGCGCTATGGTATCGGCGTTGGCCGCCCCGGGTTCACCTGGTCGGGCGTCAAGCAGATCTCCGCCAAGAAGGAATGGCCGGACTGGACGCCGCCTCCGGAAATGCTGGTGCGACGGCCCGACCTGCCGCGGCACATGGAAGGCGGTCCGCAAAATCCGCTCGGCGCCCGCGCGATGTATCTTGGGTCGTCGCTCTATCGCATTCACGGCTCCAACGAGCCCTGGACCATCGGCACCAACGTATCGTCAGGCTGCATCCGGATGCGCAACGAGGATGTGATCGACCTCTATGGCCGTGTCAATGTCGGCACGCGGGTCGTCGTCATCTGATCCACGGCGCCGACGAAAATCAAAAACGGCCGTCCGGTCAGGGCGGCCGTTTCCTGTTTGCGCCGAAGGAGCCTCTCAGGCGACGTCGCTGTCCCCGTCACCGCCGAAATCGTCCGAATCGAGATCCATGTCGTCATGATCGTCGTCGTTCGAGGCGGAATCAAACAGTCCGGCGCGCGAACTGTCATCGACGTGATCGCCGGATGAGGCGATGTCATTGATTCCCGCGTCGCGGGCGAGACTGCTGCCGGATTGATCGGTCCACGGATTTTGGCTCGCGACCCTGTCACCGGTCGCGGGGATATCGCCGAAGGCTTGACGGTTGCCGCCCATCATCGAGCGGATGCTGCCGAGCAGCAGCGATCCGCCGACCATTCCGGCCGCTGCGGCTGCAGCGGTTCCCAGAAATGAGCCGCCGCCGCCCATCGGCGCCTGGGGCGCGCCGTAGGGTTGCCCGTAGGCACCCTGATCATACCTTCCGGGCGATTGCGCCTGCTGCATCACCTGGCCGCTGTTCCAGACCGGACGGCTGCCAACGTCGGGAGGACGGACGTTCGGCACCGAGCCGCGCGCCTGATTTTGCCCGAAAATGGTATCGCGCATCGAATCGAGAAACCCGCCGGCGTGATCCTGTTCGGGCGCGCCGGCCGACTCCAGTTCCTGGATGCGGCTGTTGGCACGCCTGAGCGCTTCGTCCTGGACCAGCACCGTTTGCACCAGCGCGTAAACCGCGTTGGGCGCGGCGCGCAAGCCTTGCGTGATCGCGGCAATGGCGTCCGGATCGCGCGGCGCGCTCTCCATTTTTGAAAGTCGGTCGAACAGATCGTCAACCAATTGGCGTTCTTGCGGTGTCATGGACCTTCTCCCTCGCTTCGCAGCGCGGGGGTCATGTAGGCGCCCTTTGTGTCGCAAGTAGTGCTGTCGGGAATTAAATTTCCGTAGGGGACAAGGCTTCCCGGCCTTTATTGCGCAGGACGCGGCGTTTTCCAGGGAATTTCAGCCCAATGTAACTTTGTTCGCGGCCAACAGCGGCGGGAAATGCTCTCCGCCGAGAAAGGCGTATTCGTGCT
>JBAVEE010000657.1:0-6141 GCA_049587575.1 Bradyrhizobium sp. | reverse complement strand
CCATTCGAGCTTGTAGTCGAATTTCGGCCCGGGTTGCGGATTGCCGTTCGGCAAATAGATACTGGTGACGATGACGCCCTTGACGGCGGCCTCGATGTAGCGTGCCTCCTTGTCGGTCGCATCGCCGGGCAACTTCGTTCGGATCAGCACCGGATCGGCCCGCCGCGCCAGGATGGCAACGCCATTCCAGGTTCTTTGTCCGCACCATACCGCGCCGTAGCCGGCCTTTTCGATCGCGGACAGCGGAAAGTCGCCGTCGGTCGACTTCAGCTCTTGCAACGCGACGATGTCGGGTCTGGCCTGTTGCAGCCAGCGCAAGAGGTTCGGCAGGCGCCGGTTGATGTTATTGACGTTGAAGGTCGCGATTTTCATTGGCAGATTGGCAATGATCGATCGAACGTATCAGGAGCTCCCATGCCCAGGCTATCCATCGCCGTTGCCGTATTCGCCATTGGCTTTTCCACCGCCGCCCTTGCGCAGAACTTGACCGCCGAGCAGCGTGCGGCCTGCAAGCCGGATTTTGACAAGTACTGCACAGGCACCATTCCCGGCGGTGGCCGCATCATAGCGTGTCTCAATAAGCAACACGACGCGCTCAGCGATGCCTGCAAGAAGGTCGTCGACGCCCAGAAGAAGTAGGGGGCAGCTAGCCGGAATCGGCGGCGCCGTCAGCCGCGCCGCCCTTATAAACCCGCGCGTAGCGTGAACCGAGACTCGTCAGCACCTCATAACCGATGGTGCCGAAATGATGCGCGAGTTCGTCGACGGTAATGCCGTCGCCGATCAGCGTTACCATGTGGCCGCGCCGTACGGCGTTCCTGTCGAGATCGGTGATATCAACCGCCATCAGGTCCATCGAAATGCGCCCCGCGATGGGGCAGCGTTTGCCGGCGGCCACCACCTCGGCGCCCCGGGTTCCGTCGTTGCTGCCGCCGGCGCGGAAATAGCCGTCGGCATAGCCGGCCGAGACGATCGCCAGCCTGGTCGGCCGTCGCGTTGTCCAGGTTGCGCCATATCCCACGCTTTCGCCGCGCTCGACGTCGCGGATCTGCACCACGCGCGCTTTCAGTTCGACAACCGGCTGCATCGGATTGTCGGCCTCAGGCGTCGGATTGACGCCGTAAAGCGCCGCGCCCGGCCGCACCAGATCGAACTGGAAGGGGCTTCCGAGGAAAATGCCGGACGAATTCGACAGCGACGCCGGGACGCCCGAAAACATGCTGGCGATCTCGCGGAAACTCGCAAGCTGCCTGGCGTTGAGCGGATGGTTGAGGCTTTCGGCGCTGGCGAGATGGCTCATGACAAGTGCGATGCCGTGATCGCCGGCGTTGATCCTGGGAACGATACCCTGCGCCTCCGAAACCGTCAGGCCGAGCCGGTTCATGCCGGTGTCGATATGAATGGCTGCACCTCCGGCCCAGCCGGTGCGGCGGCAAAACACGTCCCATTCGGCAAGCTCGTTGAGATCGCCGATCACGGGTCTGGCGTCGATCTTGGCGTAGCCCTCGCCGGTGTTCTGGAAGAAGCCATTGAGCACATAAATCGCGGCCGACGGCACCGCGGCGCGCGCGGCGCGCGCTTCGTCGAGCGTTGCGACGAAGAATGTCTTGCATCCGGCCTTGGCCAGCGCGCGCGCGACCGGCTCCAGACCGCAGCCATAGGCGTCGGCCTTGATCACGGCGCCGCATTCGGCCGGTACGGCGGTCTTCTCAAGCTTGCGCCAGTTGGCGACGACGGCATCGAGATCGACTGACAGCACGCCGACGGCGGCGGCGAGCGCAGCCGCCTGATTTGCTTCCGGCGAAAGCACGGAGCCGGCCGGGATCGATTTCGGATCGGAGGCGATGTTCATGGCGCGGTTTTACGCGCAGCGCCCCGCCGGTTCAACCGTGCGACGCCTTCGTTCAGAGCCGATCGGGCAGTTGACCGTCATGCGCCAGGTCGCTGAACCGCGTAAATTGGCCCTCGAACTGCAGTTCGACCGTTCCGGTGGGGCCGTGGCGCTGCTTGCCGATGATCACTTCGGCCTTGCCGTGCACCAGCGACATGTCGAGTTGCCATTTTTCGTATTCCGGCGTGCCGACCCGCGGCTCCTTGTTGGCAAGATAATATTCCTCGCGGAACACGAATATCACCACGTCGGCGTCCTGCTCGATCGAGCCGGATTCACGCAGGTCGGACAATTGCGGGCGCTTGTCGTCGCGGCTCTCGACCTGACGCGATAGCTGCGACAGCGCGATGATGGGCACGTTCAGCTCCTTGGCGAGCGCCTTCAGGCTGGTGGTGATCTCGGTGACTTCCTGCACGCGGTTGTCGGAACGCTTGCCGGACCCCTGCAGCAGCTGAATATAGTCGACCACGATCAGGTCGAGGCCTTTCTGCCGCTTCAGCCGGCGCGCGCGCGCGGTCAATTGGGAAATCGAAAGGCCGCCGGTTTCGTCGACGTAGAGCGGCAGCGACTGCAATTCGATCGAGTAGTCGCGGATTTTCTCGAAATCGGCCTCGCTGATGCCGCCGCGGCGGATGGTGCTTGAGCCGATGCTGGTCTGTTCGGCCAGAATACGCGTGGCGAGCTGTTCGGCGGACATTTCGCAGGAGAAGAAGCCGACGATGCCGCCATTGATCGACTTCATGGTGCCGTCGGCTTGAACTTCCGCGCGATGCGCCTTTGCCACGTTGTAGGCGATGTTGGTGGCGAGCGCGGTCTTGCCCATGCCGGGACGTCCCGCCACGATGATCAGGTCGGACGGCTGCAGGCCACCCATCTTGAGGTCGAGATCGCGCAGGCCGGTTGCGATGCCCGACAATTTGCCGTCGCGCTGGAATGCCTTTGCCGCCATGTCGACGGCGATGGTGAGGGCCTGGGCAAAACGCTGGAAGCCACCGTCGTAGCGGCCGGATTCCGCCAGTTCGTACAGCCTTCGCTCGGCATCCTCGATCTGCGCGCGCGGGGCAAAGTCGACCGGCGCGTCGAAGGCGACATTGACCATGTCCTCGCCGATCCGAATCAGGTCGCGGCGCAGCGCCAGTTCGTAGATCGTGCGGCCGTAATCCTGGGCGTTGATGATGGTGGTGGCTTCGGCGGCGAGGCGGGCGAGGTATTGGCCGACCGTCATGCCGCCGATGTCGGTTTCGGCCGGGACGAAGGTTTTCAGCGTGACCGGGGTTGCGACCTTGCCCATCCGGATCAGGCTGCCTGCAGTCTCGTAGATGGTCTGATGGATCGGTTCGAAGAAATGCTTGGGCTCGAGAAAATCGGACACCCGGTAGAACGCGTCGTTGTTGACCAGGATCGCGCCCAAAAGGCTCTGTTCCGCCTCGATATTGTGCGGCGCGCTCCGATAGGCCGGGGTTCCCGGGTCGGGGGCGAGCTTGAGTACGTTCGAATCAACTAGGGCCATGGCTATCTGAGGTTATCGGGTCTTGGAGGGTGCGGGGCGCGAATAAAGCGCCACTCCTGCTCGGAGTGGAAGCCGCATCATCCATTATGCACGATTCTGATATTTTTTAGTGGATGAAACCCGAAGCGGACTCATTCCGCTTGACGGGTTTTGCCCGCCCTCGGCCTGCGCTCGATGGAAAATCGGAAAAATGTGCGCCGTGGAGTGAACCTTATCCGGCACCGGGCGTACTCACTCCAAGTGAGTCGCGAGTGCCGGACCGAGTTCTCTGCGCGGATCAGACCAGGATCAGATAGATCAGCGCGAACAGGGCCGCTCCGACGGCGGTGGCGACCAAGGCGTAGTCGGCGGGCATGTCCGCTTTCGGGTCGTACGGCGGCTGGTGCGTTTTCTGGGCCATGTTGGAGATCTAGGGCCATTCGGCCATGCCCTTTGTGAAGCAGGTCACATCTGGCTGATTTTCTTTACAGAGGTCGCCGGGAACCAGTTGGTGGCATGGGAATTGACGGTTGGTTGGGGGATGCCCGCACAGGCAAGGACAGGCGATGGGCCAGCAGCTTCAGTCATGGCGATCGGGTAGCGGCCAGAATCTATGGCTGTCGATGCTGGTCGACACCATGGAGAAGGCTTCCCGTCCGGAATGCCGCGCGATTCCCTGCGATCGGCTGGAACTGGCCGCGGTGCACGCTCAGCTGGCGCGACCGGCGGGGGCGTACCCGGCCTACGCCTCGCATTTCAGCCTGCGGAACTGAACTCAGGCCGCTTTCGCCGCGCTACTCGCCGGCAATCTGCAGCCGAGGCCGCTTGCCGCGCTCGGTCCCGCGCAGTTTGGCTTCCTCCCGCTCGAGGTAATCGCGCGTCATCGGCACGACGCCCTGGCGTTTGGTGAGCTGGATCTGGAAATTCATCAGATTTTGCTTGCGGAACGACATTTCGGAGCAGGCGAGGTAGAATTCCCACATCAGCGCAAAGCGCTCGTCGTAGAGGCGCACGGCCTCCTCCCGCCGTGCCATGAAGCGCTCGCGCCACGCCTTCAGCGTCTCCGCATAATGCAACCGCAGTATCTCGATATCGCACACCAGCAGGCCGGCGCGTTCGATCGCCGGCATCACTTCAGAAAGCGCGGGAATGTAGCCGCCAGGGAAGATGTATTTCGCGATCCAGGGGTTGGTGACGTCGGGGCCGTCCGAGCGTCCGATCGAATGCAGCAGCATGACACCGTCATCGGTGAGAAGTTCGGCGCATCGCCTGAAGTAGGTGTCATAGAAGTCGACGCCGACATGCTCGAACATGCCCACCGACACGATGCGGTCAAACGGGCCCGGAATGTCGCGATAGTCTTCGAGGAAAAACTTCGCCGACGACGTCAGCTTCTTCTCGGCGGCGCGGGCGTTCGACGCCTGCAATTGTTCGGTCGACAGGGTGACGCCGGTTACGTTGGCGCCGGTCATTTCGGCCAGATACAGACCGAGACCTCCCCACCCCGAGCCGATGTCGAGCACCTTGTCGCCGCGCCGGATCAAGAGCTTGGCGGCGAGGTGACGCTTCTTGGCGAGCTGGGCATCGTCCAGCGTTGCCTCCGGATTTTCAAAATAGCCACAGCTGTACTGTTTGTCGGAATCCAGGAAAAGAGAATAGAGCCGCCCGTCGAGGTCGTAGTGGTGGGCGACATTGTCTTTCGAGCGGCTGCGCCGGTTGAACTGCCCGATATGCCTGATCAGATAGCGCAGCCACCACTGCACCTTGGCCCAGCGCGGCAGGATTTCCCGCTGATCCATCAGGATCGCCAGCGCGTCCGCGATCGAGCCACGCTCGACGACGAAGCTGCCTTCCATGTAAACTTCACCGAGCGCAAGTTCGGGATTGAGCAGAACCCGGCGCTCGGCATCGGCGGTCAGGAATCGTACGCAAACCGGCTCGCCGGTCCCGTCGCCGCAGCTGAATTTTGCCCCGCTCGCGGTGGTGAACACCATCGCGCCGCGGCGGATGAACTGCTGCAGGAAATAACGCAACAAACGGTCCATCGAAACCACCGAATTGAGCGATCCCGTAGAAGCTTAGGTGCCGGCCGTCACAGTCCACGCACCGGAAACAGAATTGTTCCGGTACTCGAAGGAGATCATAGGGGTGACGGAACCCGCGCGCCAGAGCGTTGTACACAAAGCGGATATTCCGGAACGCCGCATTCACGCAGTTGCGTTACAAGCGCGCTTCCATTCGCGCGATAATCGGCTAATAAGGTGACCGCCGCCCGGTGCCCGATTTTGGGGCGCCGGGAGCGAATTCCGCATCTGGAGAATAGGGAATGGTGAGCCGAGCGCTCAGTTTGGCGGCGGTGACGCTTCTGATCGGTTGTTTTGCGGTGTTCCCGGCATGGGCGCAGGCGCAAAATCTCGAGGCCGGCAAAAGTCCTTCCCAGATTTTTGCGGGCACCTGCACCGCCTGCCACAAGAGTCCTCGTGGCCTGCTGAAGACGGTGTCTGCCGGGTCGCTGCCTGGTTTCCTGCGGGAGCATTACACAACCAGCAGCGACATGGCCTCGCTGCTCAGCACCTTCCTGATCTCCAACGGCGCGAGCGATACCCGCTATCAGGCAAAGCAGGGGGCCGATGCGAAACCCGCCGGTGGAGCCGAGCAGCTCGATCGGCAGGGCCGCAGATTGCGGCCGGCGCCCGCGCAAGAGGCTGCCAGGCCCGACGCCGGCGCTCCCCCGGCGCAGGGCGAGACCGGACGCCAGGGC
>JBAVEE010000656.1:0-5427 GCA_049587575.1 Bradyrhizobium sp. | reverse complement strand
GGACGGGTCTGGATCGTGGCCGAGAGCCTCTACAGCATGGATGGCGATTTCGCGCCGCTCCAGGAACTCGTCGCGATCGCGGACCGGCACGATGCCTTCCTGATGGTGGACGAGGCCCACGCCACGGGAGTCTACGGGGAGCACGGGCGCGGGCTGACAGCCCCCTATGAAGGCCGCGAAAATCTGGTCGCCGTTCACACCTGTGGCAAGGCGCTGGGGGCGGAAGGTGCGCTCGTCGCCACGACGCGGGTGCTGCGCGACTTCATCGTCAATCGCTGCCGCCCGTTCATTTTTTCCACCGCGCCGTCACCGCTGATGGCGGTTGCGGTGCAGGAGGCGCTTCTGATCCTGCAGCAGGAGCCTGAGCGGCAGCAACGCCTGACGAACCTCATCGCCTGCGCGCATCGCCGGATCGGCGCGCGCCGCGGCTGGCGGCTGTCGGGCTCGCAGATCTTGCCTTATGTCGTCGGCGACAACGCGCGTGCGATGTCGCTGGCCGCCGCGCTGCAGGCGCGCGGATTCGATATCCGCGGGATACGGCCGCCGACGGTGCCGGCGGGCACGGCGCGGCTGCGAATCTCCCTGACCAACAATGCCGGCGAGGACGACGTACGCGCCATGCTTGATGCCATGATCGATGAGACCGGAGACGAGGGGATATGAGCCAGCGGATCGTGGTGACCGGAACCGACACCGGGATCGGCAAGACGGTGTTCGCCGCAGGCCTCGCCGATTTGCTCGGCGCCGACTACTGGAAACCGATTCAGGCCGGTCTCGAAGGCGAGACCGATTCCCGCATAGTCGCGCGGCTTGGGGGACTCTCCGGCGACCGTATCGTGCCGGAGGCCTACCGTCTGCAAACGCCGGCTTCGCCGCATTATGCCGCGGCGATAGATGGTGTCGGCATCGCGGTCGACGCGCTCGACGTGCCCGATACCGTCGAACGTCCGCTTGTGATCGAGGGCAGCGGCGGGCTGCTGGTGCCGCTCAATCGCGGCACCCTTTATATCGACGTCTTTGCGAGGTGGCACATCCCGGTCGTGCTTTGCGCGGGCACGGCGCTCGGCACCATCAATCATTCGCTGCTGTCGATCGAAGCGCTGCGAAATCGCAAGCTCGAACTTCTCGGCATCGTTTTTATCGGCGAGAGCAATCCGGAAAGCGAGCGCGTCATTGGCGAGACGGGCGGGGTCCGGCGGCTTGGGCGACTGCCCCGGCTTTCGCCGTTGAGCAGGAGCACGCTTCGCGCGGCATTCGAGGCTTCGTTCAATCGCGATGATTTCGAACGATGATGTCGAGCAGGAAGTCGCCGATCTGGCACCCGTTCACCCAGCACGCGCTTCAGGACGAGATGACGAAGGTGGTGCGCGGGGAGGGGGCGTATCTCTATACTGCGGATGACCGCCGTATCATCGATGCGATCGCATCCTGGTGGGTCGTGACCCACGGACATTGCCACCCGCCTATCGTCAGGGCCATTCAGCAGCAGGCAGAACAGCTCAACCAGATCATATTTGCCGGCCACACCCATGACCCGGCGGAAGAGGTTGCTGCGGCGCTGCTGAAGTTGGCGCCCCGCAGCCTCGACTACGTGTTCTTCTCCGATAGCGGCTCGACCAGCGTAGAAGTGGCGCTGAAAATGGCGCTCGGCTACTGGCGCAATATCGGCGAGCCGCGTTCGCGCATCGTGGTGATGCAGCATTCCTATCACGGCGACACCATCGGGGCGATGTCGGTCGGCGCGCGCGGCGTCTTCAACGCGGCCTACGCGCCGCTATTGTTCGACGTGACCACTATCCCGTTTCCGGCCGCCGGCCAAGAACAGGCGACGCTCGATGCGCTCGAGGCCGCGGTCCGCGACGAAAAGCCGGCCGCGTTCATCGTGGAGCCGCTGATCCTCGGCGCCGGCGGGATGCTGATGTATCCCGCCTGGGTCCTCAAGGAGATGGAGCGGATCTGCCAGGCGTCGGATCTTCTGTTCATTGCCGACGAGGTCATGACCGGCTGGGGCCGCGCCGGAACCCTGTTTGCTTGCGAGCAGGCCGGCGTCTCGCCGGATATCGCCTGTTATTCGAAAGGTCTCACGGGAGGATCGCTGCCGCTCGCGGTGACGCTGTGCCGCGCCGACATCTTCGACGCGCATTTTTCGCACGACCGCGCACGCACGTTCTTTCATTCGAGTTCCTATACCGCCAATCCGGTCGCCTGCGCCGCCGCCAAAGCCAACCTCGATTTGTGGCAGGACCCGGCCATCCGGTCGCGCGTCGCCTCCGTCGCTGCGATGCAGGAACAGGCCATCGCCCCGTTCCGCGCCGACGCGCGATTCAAAAATGTCCGCCGCACCGGCACGATCACCGCGCTCGAGCTGGAGGCGCGCGATGGCGGCTATCTCGCCGATATCGGCCCGAAGCTTCAGGCCTTCTTTGGCAGCCGAAACCTGCTGCTGCGCCCGCTCGGCAACACGATCTATGTGATGCCGCCTTATTGCGTCACCGCGGCCGATCTCGATGAAATCTACGCCGCGATCAAGGATTCGGCTGGCCTCATCTAGGGCGCGCTCGCCGGCGCGATCGAATGCAGCAAAACGGGATAGCGGGCAAAGATCTGGCCTATGCGCGTTGCGGCAATCCGCAGATCGTTGAGGCGGCCGTCGATCAGTTCATCGATCGGCAGTTTGCCCGAATAGCCGGATGTATTGACTGCGGCCACTACCCTGCCTGTCTGATCCGCGATCGGGACGGCGAGCGCGGTTATGCCGTAGTCAAGCTGATCGACGACCGCGCTATAGCCGAGCCGCCGCGTCTGCGCGAAAATCTGCCGGAGCCGGCCGATGTCGGTCACGGTGTTCTCGGTTAATTTGATCGGCCTGAGATGTTTGAGATACGTCTCGATCTGGTCGTCGCGCAGGCGAGAGATCAAAACACGGCCCATTGACGTCGCATAGGCAGGATAGGTGACGCCAATACCGGCCGTGCGGCGGGCGGCGCGTTGTTCGGAGCAGTGCGCAATGTACAGGATATTCGACCCGTCGAGAACGCTCACCGAGGATGCGTCGCCAAACAGGTCGACCAGTCGGCGCAGTTCCGGCATCAGCGCCTCGTCGACCCCTGCCGCGCGAATATAGGTGGCGCCGAGAGTGAGTACATGCGCGGCGAGAACGTATCTCTTGTTGACGAAGCGAAGGTAACCGAGCGCTTCGAGCGTGTGCAGGCTGCGGCGGGCCGTGGCAGGGGAGACTCCGATTCGGCCGGCCACCTGCGTGAGCGCCATCTCGGCATGCGCTTCATCGAAAGCTCCGAGCACGGCCAGGCCGCGTGCGAGGGCCTCGACAAACTCCGCCTTCCCGCGTCGCGGCGGCGTTGTCTTGCGTCGGTTCGGTCGTGAGGAAGTGGTTTTGTTTTTAATGGGTGTCGCCCCGTCATTGATCGCGGAAGTCCAACTCCGCAGGCCGCGAATGCCCGCAGGCGCGAGGCCCGGCCACCCCGCCGCCATCCTTGACAAGCCAGGGCCGATTGGTCAGCCTGTTACATATATCGAATTTTTTTTCGCTGTGCGAAAAAAGAATTCGGCGAAAAACCATCGGAGGAGCGTCTTTGAAAATCGGTCCCGCCACCAGGCCGACCACCGGGATTTCGGGGTCCAATCCTGAAACGATCGTGATCCGCGGTCACGATCTTGTTCGCGATCTGATCGGGCGGATCTCATTCACGGATCATGTCTGGCTGCTGGTCTGCGGGACGTTGCCCAATGACGCGCAACGCCGGATTCTCGATGCGACGCTGGTGGCGATTGCCGAACACGGGCTGGTGCCGAGCGTCCAGGCGGCGCGCATGACCCTCGCAGCGGCACCGGAAGCGCTGCAGGGCGCCGTGGCAGCGGGCTTGCTCGGCTGCGGATCGGTTATTCTCGGCGCCTCGGAGGCCGCCGGACACTTGTTCAGCGAGGTTGTCGTGCTTCATGGAAACGTCGGCGGAACGCTCGAAATGGCGGCGAGCGACGTTCTCGGCCGTTATCGCAGCGAGAAGCGCGCTATTCCGGGCTACGGCCATCCGCTCCACAAGGGCGGCGATCCGCGCGCGGTACGATTGATCGCGCTGGCGCGTGAACTCGGCATTTTTGGCCGTCATTCGCAGGCCGCGCTCGCGGTCGAGCGCGTGCTGCCGTCCGTGATCGGCAAGCCCCTGGTGATGAACATCTCAAGCGCCATTCCCTGTGTGCTGCTGGATGCCGGCTATCCGTTGCTCGCGCTCAAGGGGGCGCCGATCCTCGCGCGCACCGCAGGGCTGATCGGCCATCTGCTCGAGGAGCATACCCATCCAATCGGCTTTGCGATGTCGCATGCGGCGGCGGCCGCCATCGCCTATGACGGCCCCGCGCCGGCGGGCTTTGTCGCCAACGAAAATTGAGGAAGGCCCACCGGCACGTATGGCGTCCTCAACGGCGTGCGAATCCTGGAGCAGGGAACCTTTATTACAGGTTACCTGCAGGCCAGGTCCCGGCTGCGTAGTCTCCCCCGCCGGATCGACCATCGCTCGTTATTATTGCGCATCACATCATTGAACACCGGGCGCGCGCGCAGCTGTTTTTCGGGCAAGCACGCGATGATCGCGTTTCGATCCTGGATGCCCTGCTCATCGACGATCCATACGCGCAGGCTGTCACCGGCAAGCCGCGCCGCGATTCGATCGGGCATGGGATCGATATCGTTCGTCACCAGGACGTTCATCACGATGCGGCCGCCAGGCGCCAGGCGGGCGCGGATGGCGTCGCAGGTCTCGATATCGAACTCCTCGTTGAACCGAAAACCGGGGCCGCCGATGTCGATGGCGATGCCGTCGTAAAGCGCGTCGTCCTGAAAGACGAACTTGCGGAAATCGGAGACGATGCAGGCGAGATCGTCGGGCAGGGCGAAGAACTTCTGCGCGATCATGAAGCTGATCGGATTGCTGTCGACGATGGTCAGGGTCTTGCCGAGACGGGTCAGCCTGGTGGCGAGATTGCCGCCGCCGCATCCCAGCACCAGGATGTTGGCCGCGCGCGACAGCAACTCGTCCATCAGCTTGACGTAGGTGAAGACGCTCTCGCCGTCGGGCGTCGCCTGGCTCTGCCGCACGCCCTGTTCGAAATAGATCCGGGTGCCGGACTGCGAGCATTCGACGATCTCGATCTCGCCGTTCCTGCCCTGATATCGTCCCAGCAGCCGCACAGCCGACACCATGCATTAAATAGTATGTTTCAAACATCTCTTATCAGGTAAGATGCGGGACGCCAACCCTGCCGGCCGCCGCTCGCTGATATATTGCGCCTCTGAATCGATGCTTGAGGCCCTAATTCATGTTGATTATAGATAGACCGAGCCCGGAACCGGAGAAACCGCCTTCATGATCACCGCCAATCAACTCAGGGCTGCGCGTGCGCTCCTGAACA
>JBAVEE010000655.1:0-4214 GCA_049587575.1 Bradyrhizobium sp. | reverse complement strand
GTCCTGATCCGCAAGGCTCATCAGGAGATCAAGCACCTCGTCGACTTCCGAACTGGAAAGACCGGCCATGGCCTCGTCGGAAATCAGCAGTTTTGGGTGCGTCGCCATCGCGCGGGCAAGTTCCATCTTGCGCAACTCCACCTGGCTGAGCCTGGTGGTCGACACGTCCGCCTTGGATGCGAGGCCGGTCTGCGTCAGGATCGACATCATGGCGTCGCGCCGTTGCGCGGCCGGGACGAACTCGTCCACGGCGGCCGCGAAGTCAATCGCCACCATCAGGTTTTCGGCGACCGTCATGCTTTTGAACGGCCGCGGGATCTGGAAGCTGCGCGCAATGCCGCGGCGCGTGCGTATATGCGGCGGCAACCGCGTGATGTCCTCGCCACGGAAGATCACGGTGCCTGGCTCGGTACGGAACGCGCCGGAAATACAATTGATCAGCGTCGTCTTTCCCGAGCCGTTCGGACCGATCAGGCCGAAGCGTTCGCCCGGACGAATGTCGACACTGACAGTGTCGAGGGCAGTGAAGCCACCGAAACGTTTGGTAAGCGTTGATATCCGCAGCAGGGGTGCCTCGGTTTCGGGGGACATCATCCTTCGCCCTCGTTGCGGTTGCGGCGAGCCTTTCCGATCAGGCCGATAATGCCCTCCGGCGCCCCTACGACGAACAATACCAGCATCACGCCGAGCACCAGGACGTTCACTTCCGATGAGATCGTAACGGTCAGCAATTGTTGCGTGGTGCCCAACAGGATTGCGCCAATAACTGGTCCCGCCCAATGCGCCGTCCCCCCGATCAGCGACATCGCGAGCACCGAGACCGAGTAATTCAGATTGAACGCGGATGAGGGGTCCGCGTATTGCAGGTACATCGCGGCAGGAGCGCCGGCCGCGCACATCAGCGCCCCCGAGATAACGCACGCCAGCAACTTCAGCCGCAAAGTCGGCACCCCTGTGCATTCCGCGGCGAGCTCGTCGTCCTTGAGCGCCTGAAGGCCACGACCGATCCATGAATTTTGAATGTAACGCGAGGTCGCAACCGCCAGCACCACGAGGAGCGCCTGGATGAAAAACAGCATCTGCACATAACTCTTGAATGGCTCCATCGCCACCGGCTGCTGCATCTGAATGCCGGCCGCGCCGCCGACGTATCGCCAATTCGTGATCGAGGTCTCGATGACAATCGTCAGCGCAATTGTCGCGATCGAGAAGAAAATTCCCTGCATGCGCAGGGTCAGGAGACCCAGCGCGAAGCCCATCAGGGCGCCGACGACGGCCGCGGCGGCAATCTGCACGGCGAGCGGCGCGCCAACTGCCTTGAACAGGAATACGGCGGTATAGACGCCAACGCCGAAAAACGCGCTGGTGCCAAAATTTACGTAGCCGGCATAACCGCCGAGGATGTTCCACGCGACGGCAAGGACGATGAACTGCAGGATGACGTAGCAGGCAAAGAAAGGGTATTGGTTGCCGATGATCTGCGTCATCGCGAAGGTAGCCGCGAGAAATAGGATCGCCCCGATCCAGAACCGTGTGCCGCCTCGATTCATGATCGCCTTCCGAACAGGCCCTGCGGCCGGACGGCGAGAACGCCGAGCAGCATCGCGAACGAAATGGCCGGCGCCCAGGAAGCGCCAAACATGGTCAGGACAACAGCTTCGGCGACACCAAGGATGATGGCGGCGACGAGCGTACCGCTCATGCTGCCGAGGCCGGCCATCACCACGACGCAGAATGTCCGCCCTATATAGGAGCGATCGAGCGTCGGGTTGACGGGAGCGACGATGATCAGCAGGGCACCCGCGATTCCCAGCACGGCCGTTGAAATGCCGAACGCCCATTGCTTGATCCGGATCGGGTCGGCGCCCATCAACCGCAGCGCCTCCTGGTCCTGCGCGACTGCGCGTATCGCGCGTCCCATGAATGTTCGCGACAGATACAGCGTCAGCAAGATCGTCAGCGCGGCGGCGACCGCGAACGCGACCAAAAGCCGGAACGGAATTCGCATATCGCCGATCCGCCAGGCCTTGCCTATATAGGATGCGGTGACCGAGCGCTGGTCCACACCGAATTGCAAAATGAGCAGCACCTCGATGATGAAGGCAATGCCGAAGAAGAACGCGATGCCGCGCACACCGGCGTCACTGCCGCGCCTTTCAAATGTCTGGTAATACAGGCGGTAGGCGACGAGACCGAAAACGAAGAGCAGCGGCGTGATCAACAGACCTGCCAGCAGCGGATCGACACCAAAGCTTTCATTGAGGAAAAACACCCCGTAGGACGCCATCACCAGAAAAGCCGGATGGGCAACGTTGGGAACGTCGAGCAGGCCGAAGGAGAGCGACAGTCCAACGCTTACCGCGGCATAGAAGCAACCGAGCAGCACGCCGCTCACCACCGCATCCAGCAGCAGGTCAAATGAAAACAATGGAGGTCCCCCCTGACCCGCACTTAAGCCGCCGCTTCCGCGGTTCTCGCGGGTCTGACAATCTCAATTCCCGTGATTTGGGACGCGTGGTGCGGCTGGCCTCCAGCCGCACCATGGTCAGAGAAAATCCATGAAGTCTAGTTCCGGGCAGCCTCAAACGGCGTGATGAGTTCGCCGGACTTCAGTTTCTCCGGGAACAGGATCACCTGTTTGCCCGGGCTGCGGAACTGTTCCATGTTCTTGTCGACGATACCGCGGAACTGGGCTTGCAGCGTCGCGGTTTCCTTGCGCTCGCCGTCCGCCGAAAATGCGATCGGGCCAACGATGGTGTTGTGCACGTTCTCGCGCAAATATTTTGCGATGGCCTTTTGGTCAAGCGATCCCGCCGCCTTGACGGCCTGCTCGATGAGTTGGCCGCTGGCATAGCCGAAAGGTGCAAGATAATAGCCCAGCGGATCGACCTTGGCTTCCACGGCCCGTTTGGCGTAGGTCTCGAAGAACGCCTTGGTACCGTCGAAATACATGCCCGGTTCCGGCAGCCATGTATTGAAGTTGACGACGCCGTTGAGCAGCGACCCCAGATTCTCCATGACGGCGCCGAACTGCAGACCGACCATGCCGCCGCCGAAAATCTTGACGCTGTCTCCAATCCCGATCTCATTCACGGCGCGCAAAATGCCGGCCGAATCCGGCGGATAGGACGCGACGTAGACGATGTCGGGCTTTGCAGCCTTGAGCGCACGGATGATACCGGAGAATTCCACTGTGTTCGGCGGATAGGCCTGGTCGAAGACGATAGGCATATTGCGTTTGGTTGCGACCTCCCGCGCGGTCTTCGCCAGATTCTGGGCGAATTCCTGGTCTGCTGTCAGAAGCGCAACCGACTTGCCACCGGCCTTCTGGCCAAGATCAAGGAACGCTGCCGCCCAAGCGTCGGCTGGTCCCCACGGCGCGTTGTTGAACCACATGTCGTAGCCAACCTTGCTGTTGACCTGGAACGAGAAGTTTCCGATCAAAACCATGCCGCGCTGCTTGACCAGCGGCATGATCGGCGCCGTCGGCACGGTTGCGTAGGGCGCGAACAACAGATCGACCTTGTCGACGTCCAGCAGCTTTGAATAGATCGCGGGCGTTTCCGAAGCGCTCGATTTGTCGTCATAGACGACCAGTTCGACCTTCCGGCCGAGCAGACCACCCCTGGCGTTGATATCGTCCCGCCAGATATCGATGCCCAGCAGCGAAGCCTTGCCGCCACCCGCGAGACCGCCGGTGAGAGCCATGCTCATGCCGATCTTGATCGGCGGCTGTTGAGCGTCGGCGCTTGAGGTCAGCCCAAGCGTGGTGACGGCGATCGTTCCGCCGAGAAATGTCCTGCGTTGCATTGATAATCCTCCCATCGGTCTCGTTTTTTGAGCGTATATTGGATGAACAAAGCGGACATCACAACATACCTCCTCCCCTTAAATCACATTGTATTTGGTCTTGTCGGCGCCGTCCCTGCTCAAATTCGCTTCAATGCCGCAAGAATAACCTGCGGCGTCAGCGGAATCTCCGTGATTGTCGCGCCGAACGGCTTGAGCGCATCGTTTGCCGCATTGGCCACCGCCGCCGCCGCCCCCGCGGTCCCCGCCTCGCCCGCGCCCTTGGCACCGAGCTCGGTCTCCGCGGTCGGCGATACAACGTGACCCACATCGATATCGGGCATTTCGCCGGACATCGGAACCAGATAATCGGCCATGTTGGCATTGGTCAGTTGGCCGCGCTCGTCATAGATGCATTTCTCGAA
>JBAVEE010000654.1:0-2234 GCA_049587575.1 Bradyrhizobium sp. | reverse complement strand
CGACTCCGGAGGCTCTGGCGGATGACTACCCGCTGTTTCGCAGCCCCGCCGAAATGCCGTTGATGGTGATCTGGATGCCGCGCAGCACCGCCTCTTCCGGGTTCTGCGCGCGGTGCTCCTTCAGGAGCTCCACCTGCACATGGTTCAGCGGATCGAGATAGGGAAAACGGTTGCGGATCGAGCGCTCCAGAAGCGGGTTGCTCTGCAGCAGGCGCTCCTGCTCCATGATGTTCAGCAGCATCTCGATCGAACAATGCCATTCGCGCCGGATGCGTCCGAAAATGCTTTCGCGCAAGGCGACGTCCGGCACGAGTTCGGCATAGCGCGAGGCGATCGCAATCGAGCTCTTGGCCAGCACCATGTCCATGTTCGACAACAGCGTGCGGAAGAACGGCCACTCGTGGTACAGCTCCTGGAGGAACGGCATGCCCCTGTCGGGATGCTCCCTGATCCAGCTCTCCACCGCGCTTCCAAAGCCGTACCATCCCGGCAGCATCAGCCGGCATTGCGCCCAGCTGAATACCCAGGGAATGGCGCGGAGGTCTTCGATCTCGCGGGTTTTCTTGCGCGACGCCGGACGGCTGCCGATGTTGAGCGTGGCGATCTCCGTGATGACGGTCGAAGCCCAGAAATATTCGGCAAAGCCCTCGGTTTCGTAGACCAGCCCGCGATAGGCCTTGAAGGCCAGCGCCGACAATTGCTCCATCGCCTGCAGGTATTCCGCGCGGGGCGCACTGTGCTTTGGCTGCAGCAGGCTTGCCTCGAGCGTCGCCGCGGCCAGAACTTCCAGATTGTTGCGGCCGACCTCGCTGTTGGAATATTTGCTGGAGATGATTTCACCCTGCTCGGTGATCCGGATCTGGCCGTTCACGGCGCCGCCGGGCTGCGCGATGATGGCGTCGTAGCTCGGCCCGCCGCCGCGCCCGACCGAGCCGCCGCGGCCATGGAACAGCCGCAGGCGAACATGGTGGCGCTCGAATACTTCGATCAGGCCGATCTCGGCCTTGTAGAGTTCCCAGCCCGAGGTGACGAAGCCGCCATCCTTGTTGCTGTCGGAATAGCCGAGCATGACTTCCTGCACCGCGCCGCGGCTGTCCACCAGCCTGCGATAATCGTGCAGCGACAGCATCCGGTCCATGATGCCGGCAGAGGCCTGCAGGTCCTCGATGGTCTCGAACAGCGGCACGATGTTGATCGCGCTGCGGCCGGAGGGATCGACGAGGCCGGCTTCCTTCAGAAGCAGCGCGACCTCCAGCATGTCGGACATCCCCTTGCACATCGAGATGATGCATTGGGGGATCGCCCCGGCGCCGAATTTGGCGTGGGCTTCGGCGGCCGCATGGAACACCGCAAGTTCGCCCACCGTCTCCTCGCTGTATTTCACGAAGGTTGACGTCAGCGGCCGTGCATTGCGCAGCTCCCCCGCGAGAAGCGCGATCCGTACCTCCTCGTTCAGCGCCAGATAGGACATGCCCGGCATCGCCGCATCGATCAGCTCCGCGACCGTGCGTTCATGCACCGCCGAATTCTGCCTGATATCGAGGCTTGCCAGATGAAAGCCGAAACAATCCACGGCCCGGCGCAGATGGCGCAGCCGTCCGCGCGCGATCACGCGCGAATTGTTCGCGATCAGCGAGCGATAGAGAATATCGAGGTCGGCCTTGAATTCGCCGGCATCGGCATAAGGCGCGGCCGCACCGACCGGCGCCCTGGTGGTTTCCACGTCCAGCCGCGCGGCGGTGGCGGTGAGCCGGGCGTAGATGCCGGATACCGCCAGCCGGTAAGGCTCGCCGCTCCGATGCGGCGAGGTATCGGGCGAGCGCTCGGCGAGTGCCCGCAAATCCTTCGAGACGTCCGCAAGATGCGCCGCGAGCGACAGTTCGGAGCCGAGCACATGCAGTTCCTCGAGATAAAAGCGCAATATGCGGCTCGACTGCATCTTCAGCGTGCCGCGCATCACTTCTGCCGTCACGAACGGGTTGCCGTCGCGATCGCCGCCGATCCAGCTTCCCATCCTCAAAAAAGACGCCAGTTCGCCCGGCGCGGCGCCGTCGCCCTCGTTCAACCGGTCCTCCAGCGCGCCATGCATCCGGGGCACTTCGTGCAGGAAGGTATAGTCATAAAAGGACAGGCCGTTGGCGACCTCGTCGAGCACGGTGAGCTTGGTGCGGCGCAGAATGTTGGTTTGCCATAATGTCAGCACCGCGCGGCGCAGCTGCTCGTCGCTCACCTCG